>NZ_JBGBPT010000045.1:22765-69288 GCF_041106355.1 Streptomyces sp. BF23-19
GCCCCATCTTTTTCCCGGCTCCCGTCCCGTGAAGGTCCCCCGCTCGACCAGCGGGGACCCTTCTTCGTCCCCACCGTTATCCGGTGCGAGACGCCCGCGCCGGCCGAAGCCCGGATCCTCACCTGAAGCGGTGAACTGCCCCTTATCCCGGGGTCACCAGGGGTAGGGCACTGCTGATCTCGTGCGGGGGTCCGGGTCGACCGGGCCCCCGCACCCATGGACGAAAGGCCGACCCCGCCGTGACGCAGCCGTTCCAACTGCCGGATTTCTATGTGCCCTATCCGGCACGACTGAACCCCCACCTGGAGGACGCGCGGGTCCACACCAAGAAGTGGGCGCGCGCCTTCGGGATGCTGGAGGGTTCCGGCGTCTGGGAGGAGAACGACCTCGACTCGCACGACTACGCGCTGCTCTGCGCGTACACCCACCCCGACTGCGACCGCGACGCGCTGGCCCTGGTCACCGACTGGTACGTGTGGGTGTTCTTCTTCGACGACCACTTCCTGGAGATGTACAAGCGCTCGCAGGACCGTGACGGCGCCAAGCAGTACCTCGACCGGCTCGCCGCCTTCATGCCCATGGACCTGTCCGACGGGTTCCCCGAGCCCACCAACCCGGTGGAGGCCGGGCTCGCGGACCTCTGGGCCCGGACGGTTCCCGCGATGTCCGCTGACTGGCGGGAACGGTTCTCCTTGTCCACGAAGAACCTCCTCGACGAGTCCATGTGGGAGCTCGCCAACATCAACATCGGGCGCGTGGCGAACCCGCTCGAATACATCGAGATGCGCCGCAAGGTGGGCGGCGCCCCCTGGTCGGCCGGTCTGATCGAGTACGTGTCCGCCGAGGTCCCCGCACGCGTCGCGCACTCCCGCGCGCTCGGCGTGCTGCGCGACTCCTTCTCCGACGCCGTGCACATCAGGAACGACATCTTCTCCTACCAGCGTGAGGTCGCCGACGAGGGCGAACTCTCCAATGCCATCCTGGTGTTGGAGACCTTCCTGGGCTGCACCACCCAGGAGGCCGCCGAGGCCTCCAACGACCTGCTCACCTCCCGCCTCCACCAGTTCGAGCAGACCGCGATCGGCGAGCTGCCGCAGCTCTTCGCCGACCACGCGCTGGACCCGACGGAGATCGCGGCCGTCCTCGCCTACGCCAAGGGCCTGCAGGACTGGCAGTCCGGCGGCCACGAGTGGCACATGGTCTCCAGCCGCTACATGAACAAGGAGGCCCGGCCCACCGCCCCCACCACCCTGCCCTTCCTGCCGTCCGGGCTCGGCACCACCTCGCTCGACCTGCGGTCCGTGTTCACACGGCGCTCGATGGAGCTGCGCCACCGCTCCTTCACCCATGTCCCCTTCGAGCGCACCGGCCCCTCCGTCATCCCCGACATCTACATGCCGCACCGGCTCACCCTCAGCCCGCACCTGGCGCACGCGCGCGAGGAGTCCGTGGCCTGGTCCCGGCGGATGGGCCTGCTGGACCCGCAGCCCGGCGACCCCGGCTCCGCGATCTGGACCGAGGAGCGGCTGCGGGGCTTCGACTTCGCCGTCTGCTCCGCCGGGATCGACCCCGACGCGACACCGGAGCAGTTGGTCCTCAACGCCTGCTGGCTGACCTGGGGCACGTACGGGGACGACTACTACCCGGTGGTCTTCGCCCAGAGCAGGAACCTTCCGGCTGCCAAGGCGACCACCGCCCGGCTGATCTCCATGATCCCGGTCGACCACGCCGAACAGCCCGAGCCGGTGACCGCGATGGAGCGCGCTCTCGCCGACCTGTGGGTGCGCACCAGCGCCGCCATGTCCGCCGAGCAACGCGCCGAGTTCCGGGCGACCTTGGTGAACATGCTGGAGAGCTGGCTGTGGGAGGTCGACAACCAGATCCAGAACCGCGTCCCGGACCCGGTGGACTATGCGGAGATGCGCCGCCACACCTTCGGCAGCCACCTCACGATGTACCTGTGCCGGCTCGGGCACCGGGGCCGGGGCATCCCCGAGGAGATCTACGCCTCCGGGACCATCCGTTCCCTGGAGAACGCGGTCGCGGACGCCGCCTGCATGATCAACGACATCTACTCCTACCAGAAGGAGGTGGAGGTCGAAGGTGAGGTCCACAACTACATCCTGGTCACCCGCACCTTCTTCGGCATCGACTACCCGCAGGCCCTGCGCATCTGTCATGAGCTGATGACCCGGCGGACCGAGGAGTTCGAGCACATCGTGGCGACGCAGCTGCCGCTGCTCTACGACGACTGGAAGCTCGACCGGCCGGCCCGGCAGGCCCTGGACGCGTACGTGGGCGAGCTGAAGGACTGGCACGCCGGCATCCTCAACTGGCACCAGAAGATCCGCCGTTACCGCCCGGAGGACCTGCACGCGCGGCCCGACCTGCTGTCCACGGCCGTCCTGGGCGCCGGCTTCGGCATGTCGGCCGCCCGGATCTCGCTGCCCGCCTGATCCCGGCGGTCGGGCCGGCGGGGCACGGGCACGCCCCCGCCGGCCCGGCCGTACGTCAGAACTCGTCGCTCGTGTGCGGCAGTACGGCCGTTCGCAGGGCCGCGTCCAGCGCCGCCGCCGAGCCGGGGGTGTGCTCCCGTACCAGCCCGGAGGCGACGAGTTCCTCGACGCGGGTCCCGCCGAGGTAGCAGGCGGCCAGTTCGCGTGCGTCCAGGGCCAGGTCGGCGGCGGAGTCGGCGTGCTCGTACGTGGCCCCGTCCGGCCCGGCCACCAGCCGGAACCGCCCGGCGTTGGCGGGCATGCGCACGTCGTGCACCTCCAGCACCACCTCCACCGGCGCCGCCCAGGAGCGCTCCGTCAGCGCCGCCCGTACGTCGACCAGGCGCAGCCAGAGCGCGGGGAACTGGGCGGTGACCCGCACCTGGTCCCGGTCCGCGGCGAAGTGCAGCAGCGGGTCGTCGACCGGACGGCCCCACGCGCGGACCTGCCCGGTGAGGTCGAGGGAGGCCACGCACTCCCAGAGCGCGGCGGCGACCGCCGGGGTGTCGGCCTCCAGCTCGTCGACCCGGACCAGGCCGGGCACCCGGGCGGCTCCGGCGCCGTCCTCGGGCTTCGTGCGGTAGAGCACGTATCCGGCGATGGGCTGGTCCGCTTCGCCCAGGACGATGATCCGCGGCGGGCTCAGTTCCTCGTCCTCCTCGTCCTGTTCGGCCAGCCACTCCTGGGACCAGCGCTCCGCACTGCGGGTGGGGCGGCCGGCCCGGCCGGCGCGGGCGGCCTCGTGGAAGGGTCCGACCACGGCGACGGCCTCCTCCGGGTCGACCAGGCGCAGCGGGCGCCGGTCCGGGTCGATGCGCAGGGCCAGCGGGCGGGTGGAGTCGATCTCGATGGTGAGGCCGGTGGTGGCGCTGCCGTAGCCGAACCGCCCGTAGATCGCGGCCTCGGAGGCCCAGAGGGCGGCGAGCGGGCTGCCCGCGTCGGCGGTCCGCCGCAGCATCTCGGTCATCAGCCCGGTGAGCACGCCGCGTCGGCGGTGGGTGGGGGCGACGCCGACGAAGGTCAGCCCGGGGCAGGGCAGGTCCGCCCCGGGCACCGAGAGCCGGAAGTCGTGCGCGGCCATGAAGCCGGCCAGGACCGTGCCGTCGTAGGCGCCGATCCGGTCGCAACTCGCGAGCAGCGCGTGGTGTTTCTCCCGGACCTCCTTCTCGGGCCGGTCGTGGAAGACCAGGTAGGCGAGCTCCAGAGCACGGTCGATGTCGGACTCGGGTACCTCGCGGATGTCCACCATGATCGCGAGACTAATCGGTCATCGCGGGACCGGTCACCTCATAGCATCCGGATCGGCCCGGTCGGCCGGATCGGCCCGGTCGGCAGGACGGCCAGGATCCCGCTACCGTGCCGCGGGGCCGGTCCAGCCGGTCGGGACGTGGCCGAGCCGGACGCGCTGCGGATGGTCGCCGACGGGTACGGAGACCCGCTTGGCGCCGGTGGCGAAGTCGATGGCCGTGACCCGGTCGGCGCCGCTCTCGGAGATCACGCAGGCGCTGCCGTCGCCGGAGACCGTGGCCCAGTACGGCTTGGCGGCGGGCACGAGCGGCCCTTCGGCGAGGGTGGCTCGGTCCACGACGGTCGCGTAGTCGTCCATGGTGCCCGCGACGCAGAGCTTCGCCCCGTCGGGACTCATGGACATGCCGTGGTGGCGGGAGTCGTTGACCCAGGTGGTGCGGTCGGTGCTGGTGGCGGGGTTCATCGGGAGGGTCTTGAGGCGGGTGATCCGGTCGGAGGGGACGTCGTACTCCAGGAAGCCGTTGAAGAAGGACACCTGGAAGTAGAGCTTCGACTCGTCGGGGCTGAAGGACACCGGGCGGACGGCGTCGGACAGGTCGCTGCGGCCGAAGGCGTCCAGCCGCTCCCGCATGTCGATCGCCCGGACGGTGCGGAAGGTCTGCGCGTCGACGACGGTGATCTTGCGGTCGCCCTTCGTCCAGTCCAGCCAGGGCGCGTCCAGGGCGGTGTTCACCTCGCCGATGGAGCTGTTCCACAGGAAGCGGCCGTCGCGGGTGAAGGTGTTCTCGTGCGGCTTGTCCCCGGTGCCGAAGGAGCCGACCTGCCGCCCGGTGGTGATGTCCAGGACGTGCACGGTGTTGGAGGTGGAGGCCGAGACGGCGACGCGGGTCCCGTCCGGCGAGACCGCCATGTGGTCGGAGCGGTATCCGGACACGGGGAAGCGCCAGTTGACGCGTCCGGTGGCCACGTCGATGGACACGACGTCGGCGAAGCTGGGGCGGGAGACGACGACGGCGGAGCCGTCCGGGGTGGTGAACATGTCGTCGACGAACTGGTCGTGCCCCTCGCCCGCGCTCTCCCGGATGCCGAGGAAGAAGGCGAGCTTCACGGGGTTGAGGTAGATCTCGCGCAGCCGCTCCGCCTTGTCGGGGACCACGTCGATCCGGCCGACCTTGGCGAGATCGCCGGTGGAGGCGAGGACGTCGGCGGTCCCCTCCCAGTTGTTCCCGACGAAGAGCACCTCGCGCAGGCCGCCACCCGCGGCACCCGCGGCGGCCGGGGCCGCGGGCGCCGCCGGGGCCGGCGTGAAGGCGGTGAGCAGGGTGGCCGCGGCCAGCAGGCCCAGGGTTCGCACGGTACGCAACATCCGCTCAACTCCGGTACGGGGAAGGGATGGAGAGGGTGCCTCCTATTACCGGCGGGTAAGATAGGGGGAACGCCGAAAGGGCGCAACCCCCACGGGGTGCGCCCTTTTCTCACGTTCGGCCGTCACGCCTTCAGGCGACGGAACCGATCCGGTCGAGCGTCGTGTGCGAGAGGTCCGGGTGGATCGGGATGTGCGCGCCGGTCAGGGCCGCGCCGGTGCCGCCGCGGCGGTTCGCGACGATCTCGGCGGCGATGGACAGCGCGGTCTCCTCCGGGGAGCGGGCGCCGAGGTCCAGGCCGATCGGGGAGCGCAGCCGGGCCAGTTCGAGCTCGGTCACCCCGACCTGACGCAGTCGCTCGTTGCGGTCCTCGTGGGTGCGGCGGGAGCCCATGGCGCCGACGTAGGCGACGGGCAGTTTGAGGGCCAGTTCGAGGAGCGGGACATCGAACTTGGCGTCGTGGGTGAGCACGCACAGGACGGTCCGGCCGTCCACGGCCGTGCTCTCCAGGTAGCGGTGGGGCCAGTCGACGACGATCTCGTCCGCCTCGGGGAAGCGGGTCTTCGTCGCGAAGACGGGCCGCGCGTCGCACACGGTCACCCGGTAGCCGAGGAACTTGCCGATCCGTACGAGGGCGGAGGCGAAGTCGATGGCACCGAAGACGATCATCCGCGGGGGCGGGACGCTGGACTCGACGAGGACCTTCAGCGGCTCGCCGCAGAGCCTGCCGTCGGCACCGATCTCCAGCACGCCGGTCCGCCCGGCGTCGAGCATGGCGCGGGCCTCCTCGGCGACGGTGCGGTCCAGCTCGGGGTGTCCGCCGAGGCCGCCCTGGTGGGCTCCTTCGGTACGGACGAACACGGCGCGGCCCATGAGCTCGGCCGGGCCCTGCGCGATCCGGGCCACCGCCGCGGCCTCGCCGCGGGCGGCGGCGGCCAGGCCGGCCGCGAAGACCTCCCGTGCGGGAGAGCCCACGCGGACCGGGGTGACCAGGATGTCGATGATTCCGCCGCAGGTCAGGCCCACGGCGAAAGCATCGTCGTCGCTGTACCCGAAGCGCTCGTGGACGGTTTCGCCGTCCTCCAGCGCCTGCCGGCACAGCTCGTACACCGCACCTTCCACGCATCCACCGGAGACCGAGCCGATGGCCGTGCCCTCGCTGTCGACGGCGAGAGCGGCCCCGGGCTGCCGGGGCGCGCTCCCGCCGACCGCCACCACGGTGGCGACGGCGAAGTCACGCCCCTGCTCGACCCACCGGTTCAGCTCTTCGGCGATGTCCAGCATGGGGGCCTCCTCGGAGGTTCGGTTCCAGTATCGGATACGCGCATCGGTTGCGCGGATCGGCTACGTGGAGGTGCGGTCACGTGATGATCAGATGGTTCCGGGTCAGCCGACCCCGAGCCAGTGCTCGATCGGGTTCAGGGCGAAGAACACCACGAAGATCGCGGTCAGTGCCCACATGAAGCCGCCGATCTCCCGGGCCTTGCCCTGAGCGATCTTGATGGCGACGTAGGAGATCACACCGGCGGCGACGCCGGCCGTGATCGAGTAGGTGAACGGCATGATCACGACGGTCAGGAAGACCGGGATCGCGGTCGCGCTGTCGGCCCAGTCCACGTGGCGGGCGTTCTGCATCATCATCGCGCCGATGACGACCAGGGCCGCGGAGGCGACCTCACCCGGGACGATCTGCGTGATCGGGGTGAAGAAGAGGCAGGCGGCGAAGAACAGGCCGGTGACCACGGAGGCGAGGCCCGTGCGGGCACCCTCGCCGACGCCGGTCGCGGACTCGACGAAGACGGTCTGGCCGGAGCCGCCCGCGATGCCACCGATGGCGCCACCGGCGCCGTCGATGAAGAGCGCCTTGGACAGACCCGGCATGCGGCCCTTGTCGTCGGCCAGCTTGGCCTCGGTGCCGACACCGATGATGGTGGCCATGGCGTCGAAGAAGCCGGCGAGCACCAGGGTGAAGACGATCATGCCGACCGTCATGTAGCCGACATCGCCCCAGCCGCCGAAGGAGACGTCACCGAAGAGCGAGAAGTTCGGCATCGAGACCGCGGAGCCGTCCAGCTCCGGCGGGCCGTTCTTCCAGGCCTTCGGGTCGATGTCCACGACGGCGTTGAGGATCGCGGCCAGGACGGTACCGCCGACGATGCCGATCAGGATCGCGCCGGGCACCTTGCGGGCCTGGAGCATGAAGATGGCGACCAGGGTGATGCAGAAGAGCAGCACGGGCCAGCCGGACAGCTCACCCACCGCACCGAGCTGGACGGGGGGACCGAACTCCGGACCCTTGCCGACGAAACCGGCCTTGAAGAAGCCGATCAGGGCGACGAAGAGGCCGATGCCCATGGTGATCGCGTGCTTGAGCGCGAGGGGGATCGCGTTCATGATCATCTCGCGGAGGCCGGTGACGACCAGGAGACAGATCACGACACCGTAGACCACACACATGCCCATGGCCTGCGGCCAGGTCATCTGGGGGGCCACCTGCGAGGCCAGCACGCCGGACACGGAGAGACCGGCGGCGAGGGCGAGCGGCACCTTGCCGACGAAGCCCATGAGGAGCGTCGTGACGGCTGCGGCGAACGCGGTGGCGGTGATGATCGCCGACCCGTCCATCACCGTGCCGCCGATGTCCTTGCCCGACAGGAGCAGGGGGTTGAGCAGGAGGATGTACGCCATCGCCATGAAGGTCGTGATACCGCCACGAACCTCGTTGCCGACGTTTGAGCCTCTGTGCGTTATATGGAAATACCGGTCGAGCCAGGACCGTCCGGCGGGCGGCTGGGAGCCGTCGCCGGCGTCCTCCGCGGTGGTCTTGGGCTCTACTGACGATTGGGTCATGGTGCCTAACTCCCAAGGTTCAAAGGGGCACCCGCTTGGAGATTGGAGACGCGGGATTTGGGATGCTGCGTTTGGCTGCACGACCCGGGGTGACGGCCCGAGGCGACGCGAATGTTCACTGCGTTTACTGCGGGTAGTGCGGGGGTGACCGCTGGTACTACGAGGGTTCTTGCAGGGGTACTGCCAGGTGAAGGGACCGCGAGCGGTGCGGTACTTCGTACGTCCTCCGGGCGGTGTGGCGTGAAGTGTGACGTTCCCATGCACACCGCCCGGAGAGTCTGAGGGGGCCGGGAGGCCCCCGGACCACGCCGTCCTAGAGGGTCCCGGTAAGGGCTTCCGGACGGATCGGCGTCTTGTTGATCTCCAGACCCGTCGCCTGCCGGATCGCCGCGATGACGGCCGGGGTGGACGAGAGGGTCGGGGCCTCGCCCATACCGCGCAGGCCGTAGGGGGCCTTCGGGTCGGCGAGCTCCAGGACGTCGACCGGAATGGTCGGGGTGTCCAGGATGGTCGGGATCAGGTAGTCCGTGAAGGAGGGGTTGCGCACCTTCGCGGTCTTCGGGTCCACGATGATCTCTTCCATGATCGCGACGCCCAGACCCTGGGTGGTACCACCCTGGATCTGGCCGACCACGGAAAGCATGTTGAGCGCCTTGCCGACGTCCTGCGCGGTCGCCAGCTCGACGACCTTGACCAGGCCGAGCTCGGTGTCCACCTCGACGACCGCGCGGTGCGCGGCGAAGGTGTACTGGACGTGGCCGTTGCCCTGGCCGGTGACCAGGTCGAAGGGCTCGGTCGGCGCGTGACGGAACTCGAGCTCGAGGTCGATGGCCTCGTCCTCCAGGATGTCGGCGATGTCCGCGAGGACCTCGCCGCCGTCGGTGACGACCTTGCCGCCTTCGAGGAGCAGCTCGGCCGTGGCCCACGCCGGGTGGTACGAGCCGTTCTTGCGGCGGCCGATCTCCAGCAGGGCCTCGCGGACGGCCTCGCAGGTGTTCTTCACCGCGCCACCGGTCATGTACGTCTGCCGGGAGGCGGACGTGGAACCGGCGGAGCCGACCTGCGTGTCGGCCGGGTGGATGGTCACCTGCGTGACACCCAGCTCGGTACGGGCGATCTGCGTGTGGACGGTGATACCGCCCTGGCCGACCTCCGCCATGGCCGTGTGGACCATCGCGACGGGCTCGCCGTTGATGACCTCCAGGCGCACGCGGGCGGTGGAGTAGTCGTCGAAGCCCTCGGAGAAGCCGACGTTCTTGATGCCGACCGCGTAGCCGACGCCGCGCACGACGCCCTCACCGTGGGTGGTGTTCGAGAGGCCACCGGGCAGCGCGCGGACGTCCGCGCTCTCACCGGCGGACTCCCACTGGCGCTCCGGCGGCAGCGGGCGGGCCTTGACCCGGCGCAGCAGCTCGGCCACCGGCGCCGGGGCGTCCACGACCTGGCCGGTGGGCATGATCGTGCCCTGCTCCATGGCGTTCAGCTGGCGGAACTCGACCGGGTCCATGCCCAGCTTCGCCGCGAGCTTGTCCATCTGGGCCTCGTAGGCGAAGCAGGCCTGGACGGCGCCGAAGCCGCGCATCGCGCCACAGGGCGGGTTGTTCGTGTAGAGCGCGATCGCCTCGATGTCCACGTCCTCCAGGACGTACGGACCCACCGAGAGGGAGGAGGCGTTGCCCACGACCGCCGGGGAGGCGGACGCGTACGCGCCGCCGTCCAGGACGATCTTGCACTTCATGTGCGTGAGCTTGCCGTCCTTGGTCGCGCCGTGCTCGTAGTAGAGCTTCGCCGGGTGACGGTGCACGTGGCCGAAGAAGGACTCGAACCGGTTGTAGACGATCTTGACCGGCTTGTTCGTGGCCAGGGCCAGGAGGCAGGCGTGGATCTGCATCGAGATGTCCTCGCGGCCACCGAAGGCTCCGCCGACGCCCGAGAGCGTCATACGGACCTTCTCCGGCGGGAGGCCCAGGACCGGGGCGATCTGCTGGAGGTCCGAGTGCAGCCACTGGGTGGCGACGTAGAGCTCGACGCCGCCGTCCTCGGACGGCACGGCCAGACCGGACTCCGGGCCGAGGAAGGCCTGGTCCTGCATGCCGAAGGTGTACTCGCCCTCGACGATGACGTCGGCGCGCTTGCGGGCCTCGTCCACGTTGCCGCGGATGATCGGCTGGCGGTGCACGATGTTCGGGTGCGGGACGTGACCGATGTGGTGGTCGTCGCGGCCCTCGTGGATCAGCGGCGCGTCCGGGGCGAGGGCGGAGGCCTCGTCCGTGACGAGCGGCAGCTCACGGTAGTCGATCTTGATCTTGGCGGCCGCGCGGCGGGCGGTCTCCGGGTGGTCGGCGGCCACGAGGGCGACCGGCTCACCGTGGTGACGTACCCGGCCGTTGGCGAGCACCGGGGTGTCCTGGATCTCCAGGCCGTAGTTCTTCATCTCGGCCGGCAGGTCGTCGTACGTCAGCACCGAGTACACGCCGGGCATGGCGAGCGCCTCGGAGATGTCGATGGAGACGATCTCGGCGTGGGCGACGGTGCTGCGCAGCGTCTGGCCCCAGAGCATGTCCTCGTGCCACATGTCCGAGGAGTAGGCGAACTCACCGGTGACCTTGAGGGTGCCGTCCGGGCGGAGAATCGATTCGCCGATGCCGCCCTTGTTGTGCTTCTGGGTGACGTTCGTCGGCGTACCGGCGGGCACGGTGCGGGTGTTCTGCGCCATGGTCAGACCGCCTCTCCCTGACGGGCGGCCGCGAGGCGGACCGCGTCGAGGATCTTCTCGTAACCCGTGCAGCGGCAGAGGTTGCCGGACAGGGCCTCACGGATGTCCTGGTCGGACGGGGAGGAGTTCTCCTCCAGGAGCGCGTCCGCCTGGATCAGCAGACCCGGGGTGCAGAAACCGCACTGGACGGCGCCGGCGTCGATGAACGCCTGCTGGACGGTGGAGAGCTCCACGCCCTCGCCGGTCTGCGAGTCAGCCGCTCGACCGGGCCCGTGCGCCTGCCACTGCTTGGCCGCGTCCAGGGACACGCCCTTGCCGCCGCAGCCGCCACCGGTGCCGCAGGCACCGCCGTGGCCGTGCTCGTCGCGCTGCTTGGAGAACTCCGCCAGGCCCTCGACGGTCACGACGTCGCGACCCTCGACCTGACCGGCCGCGACCAGACACGAACAGACCGGCACGCCGTCGAGACGGACGGTGCAGGAACCGCACTCGCCCTGCTCACAGGCGTTCTTGGAGCCCGGCAGGCCCAGGCGCTCACGCAGGACGTAGAGAAGGGACTCGCCCTCCCACACATCGTCGGCTTCCTGCTGACGGCCGTTGACCGTGAAATTGACGCGCATGATTACGCAGCCCCTTCAAGCGAGCGGCCGTTGCCGGTACCGCGGTACTGCTCCCAGGTCCAGACGAGCTGGCGGCGAGCCATGATGCCGACCGCGTGACGGCGGTACTTCGCCGTGCCGCGGACGTCGTCGATCGGGTTGGCCGCGCCGGAGGCGAGGTCACCGAACTGCTTGGCGATCGACGGGGTGATGACCTTGCCGGACTCCCAGAAGCCACCCTCTTCGAGCGCGGCGTTCAGGAACTCCTCGGCGGCCTTCGCCCGGATCGGGGTCGGCGCGGCCGAACCGATTCCGGTGCGGACCGTGCGGGTCTCGGGGTGCAGGGCCAGACCGAACGCGCAGACCGCGATGACCATCGCGTTGCGGGAGCCGACCTTGGAGTACTGCTGGGGGCCGTCCGCCTTCTTGACGTGAACGGTCTTGATGAGCTCGTCGGCGGCGAGCGCGTTGCGCTTCACACCTGTGTAGAACTCGTCGATCGGGATGAGGCGGGAACCGCGTACGGACTCCACCTCGACCTCGGCGCCCGCCGCGAGCAGCGCGGGGTGGGAGTCGCCGGCCGGCGAGGCGCAACCGAGGTTGCCGCCGACACCGCCGCGGTTACGGATCTGCGGGGACGCGACCGTGTGCGAGGCGAGCGCGAGTCCCGGGAGCTCCGTGCGGAGGTTCTCCATGATCTGCGTGTACGGGACGGAGGCGCCCAGGCGAACCACATCCTCGCCGACCTCCCATTCCCGCAGCAGACCGATGCGGTTCAGGTCCAGGAGGTACTCCGGCCGGCGGTGGTCGAAGTTGATCTCGACCATCACGTCGGTGCCACCCGCAATCGGCACAGCTGAGGGGAACTCGGCCTTAGCGGCGAGCGCCTCCTCCCAGCTGGCGGGGCGAAGGAAGTCCATGAGCGGCTCTCTTCTTCTTCATCGTGTCGTTTACTTCAAGCCAGGAGGCCTGAGAGTCCTCGACTGGTCGTTCACGTGCTGTTAACGCGGTGTGGACCCAGTACACAAGCCGCTCGCCCCCGGGTGCAGTCACTGAAACCATGAAGGAGTTGGCTGACGGCCTCCCTCGTCTTGTAGATTCGTATGAAAGGCAGGATGCGACGACCTGCCCGATTTCCAACGGCAACATTCGAGACAGATCGGCGGCGACATCATGCGGCTGCGCGCACTGCTGGAAACCGAGGCGCTGGGGCTGCGGCTGCTCGGCGGCGAGGGTGAACTCGACCGGACGGTCCGCGGGGTCATGACGACCGACCTACGCGATCCCAGCCGATATCTGTCAGGGGGCGAACTCGTCCTGACCGGCCTGGCCTGGAGACGAAATTCAGCCGACTCCGAGCCATTCGTACGAATCCTGGCGAGCGCGGGCGTCGCCGGGCTCGCCGCGGGCGAGGCGGAACTCCAGGCCATTCCCGATGATCTCGTTTCGGCCTGTGTGCGCAATCGGCTGCCGCTGTTCGCAGTGAACGAGGACGTTGCATTCGCCACGATCACGGAGTACGTCGTCCGGCAGGTCTCGGGCGAGCGCGCCGGGGACCTCGCGGCCGTCGTGGACCGACACCGCCGACTGATGACCTCGGGTCCGGCCGGCGGCGGCCCCGACGTGGTGCTCGATCTGCTCACCACCGACCTCGATCTCCGGGCCTGGGTGCTGTCCCCCACCGGCCGGCAGATCGCCGGGGCGGGTGAGCCGCTGGCGCCGGGCGTGTGCGCAGCACTGGCGAGCGAGCACCTTGCGGCGGTCCGGACGGGCCGTAGGGGGCCGCATCGGATCTCCATCCAGGGTATTACCTACTCGCTGTTCCCGATCAGGGGACACGGGCGCGGGGCCGCCGGTCCGGGCGCCCGGGACGTGCGCGAGACGGTGCTCTCGGACTGGCTGCTGGCGGTCGAGGCGGACGCGGGCGACTGGCCCGCCGAACGCCTTGACCTGCTGCAGGGCGTCACCCAGCTGATCGCCGTGGAGCGGGACCGGCGCGACGCGGCCCGCACCGTGCGCCGCCGTCTCGCACAAGAGGTGCTCGAACTGGTCCAGACGGGTGCCCCGCCCGCCGAGATCGCCGCCCGTCTGCGGGTCGCGGCCCCGGTGCTGCTGCCCGGACTGGGCGCCGCCCCGCACTGGCAGGTCGTCGTGGCCCGGGTGGACTGGGAGGGCGGGGACATCCCCGGCGGCCCGGTGGCCCAGTCGCTGCTGGAGGAGATCCTCGTCGACCCGTCCGTCTCGGGGCCCGAGCCCTCGGACCGGATCGCGGTCGCCCACGCGGGTGACGAGGCCATCGCCCTGGTCCCGCTGCCCTCGCTCTCCGGGGACGCCGGGGAGGACAAGGGCCCGGACTCCGCCCTGCACGCCGACGAGCTGCTCGCGACCGTACGGGACCCCCTGGCCGCCGGTCTGGCCGACGACGGCCGGCTCACGCTGGGCGTCAGCGCGGCCGTGCACTCCGCCGAGGGGCTGCGCGGGGCGCTGGAGGAAGCCCGGCACGCCCGCCGGGTGGCCGCGGCGCGTCCGGGCCGGGTCTGCGCGGCGGGTCACCACGAGCTGGCCTCGCACGTGCTGCTGCTGCCGTTCGTCCCGGACGACGTCCGCCGCGCCTTCACGGCCCGGCTGCTGGACCCGCTGCGGGACTACGACCGGCGCCACCGCGCGGAGCTGATCCCGACGCTGGAGGCGTTCCTGGACTGCGACGGTTCCTGGACCCGCTGCGCGACGCGGTTGCACTTGCACGTCAACACGTTGCGCTACCGCGTCGGGCGAATCGAGCAGTTGACGGGGCGGGACCTGTCCCGGCTGGAGGACAAGCTCGACTTCTTCCTGGCACTGCGGATGAGCTGAGAAGATCCGCCCCGGGGCCGCCGGGTTCGGCCACGGGGCGGCTGATGATCCGTCCGGACTTTGTGAAAGAGTTCACCCAACCCCTTGGCCGATGCCGTGGATCCGTGCTCTCATTTCGCCCCAGGGCTCAACGATGTGCTGCTTGCTTGCTTTGGGGAGGGCAATGTGGCGGACACCGCCATGTCGGGTGCCGGAACAACCGGAGGAGACGACCCCCTCCAGCGGGCGATATGGCGGCTGCGCTCGCGCGGCTGTTGGACCGATGCGGCGGCGCTGCTGACGCCGCACATCGGCAAGACCGGCAGTGCCGGGGCCGCCGTGCAACGGACCGCGCTGCTGGTGGAGCGCTGCCTGTTCACCGGGCAGGGCTGGGCCGAGGCCGAGGACGCGCTGCGGATCGCCGAGGCGGTCTCCCAGGACGACGACGACCGGGGCGCGGCCGCGTGCGAACGGGGCCAGCTGGCGTACGCCGCCACCGTGCTCGGCGTACGCGACCGGGCCGACGAGGCCCGCTCCGCGCTGGGCCGGGCCGCGGCCCTGCTGTCCCCGAACTCCCGGACCCGCCCGCTGCTGGACTTCCGGCGGGGACTCGTCGCCGAGCACCTGGCGGACGCGCCGCAGTCGGCCCGGCCCGCCTACCACCGGGCCCACGCGGGGGCGGAGGCGCACGGGGACACCCTGCTGCTGTCCTTCACCTGGCGGCACCTGGCCGCGCTGGCCCTGCGCGACGGGGAGGTGGCCGAGGCCCGCAAGGGCTTCGCCGAGTCCCTGCGCATCCGGGAGGACCTGGGCTTCCTGATCGGCACGGCCCCGGCGCTGGCGGCGCTGGCCGAGGCCGAACCGGAACCGGAGGCCACGCGGCTGCGCGCCGAGGCCCGCCGTCTGTTCCATCTGCTGGGCGGCATCCCCACCTGGCTGGCGGACCAGCTCCACCCGACCACCTCGCCTGCGGCGTAGCTTCCGGTACCCGCACGGCGCTCCGCGCCCGCGCCTCGAATGCCGGCGGGGCCAAAAGTGCGCGGCGCAGCCGAATCCAGCCTCACCGGCGGCCGATCCGGCCCCACCGGTGTTCGAGGCACGGGGTCCGGGGCGGTGCCCCGGTCAGGCCGGGGAGCCCGCGAAGTGTTCGCGGACCAGGGACTCCACCACCGGGAGGTCCCGCGCGATCAGCGCCTCCAGCAGCGCCGAGTGCTCCGCCGCGTCGGCGACGAGATCGGCCCGCCGGACCCGTGGAGCGCCCGGCAGGGGCCACTGGGCCCGGCGGTGGAGTTCCTCCGCCACCTGCACCAGCTGGTCGTTGCCGGCCAGTCGCAGCACCGCCCGATGGAAGTCCCGGTCCGCCTCCGCGTACCCCGGCAGGTCACCGGCCGCCGCTGCCTCGGCCGGGGCCGCGGCGCCCGGACGCAGGGCCTCCCAGTCGGCCGCGGGCACCGTGCGGGCCAGCCGGAGCATGACGGGGACTTCGAGCAGCGCCCGTACCTCGGCCAGCTCGGCGCATTCCCTCGGGGTGCGCGAGAGCACGCGGAAGCCCCTGTTCGGGAGGCATTCCACCGCCCCCTCCACGGCCAGCTGCTGCATCGCCTCGCGCACCGGGGTCGCGGAGACCCCGAACCGCTCCCCCAGGGCCGGGCCCGAGTAGATCTCCCCGGGCACCAGCTCTCCGTCGATCAGGGCCGCGCGCAGCGCGTCGAGCACCTGACCGCGCACCGAATGGCGCAACACCTTCTGCCTTTGTGCGGGTACCCGGGCGTGGGCCGTTTCGTGCACGCGGTCCTCCTCCGGGTCTCGACCTGCCCTTGAGAATAAGTGACGGGACCCGCCGGGAGGGGGTGCGGATCGATCCGAATCAGGTAAGGTAAGGCTAACCTGTTAATGATCGTGTGATTCTGTGATTCGGTGGCCCGTCATGACCGTCACGACCTTTCCGGCTGTCACATCCGCCCCGCCCGGCTCTGCGGTGACGGATGCGTTCGCCAGGCTGGCCGAGGCGTACAGCGGGCTGCGGGTGATCGAGCGAACCGCTGACGAACCCCTCCCTCGCGGTGCGGGATGGGTCGGCGCGGACGAGCTCGCCGCCGGCGGGCCGGCCCTGGACGCCTTCCTCGCCTGGGACAACGCCCAGGTCCTGAGGGACTACGGGACCCAGGCCCGGCCCGATGTGATCGCGGGCTTCGGGCTGCACCGGTACGCGTGGCCGGCCTGCCTGTTGATCACCCTCCCGTGGTTCCTGCACCGGCGGGTCCCGCGGTTCCCGGTCACCGAGGTGGCCTTCCACCGGACCCTCGGCCGGCTCAGCGTGCGCGTCGGGGAATTCGCCTGCCTGCCGGACGATCCGGCGGCCGCACTCCCGGGGGCCCGTGTCGTGCCCGACGAGGAGGCGCTGCGCGAGGAGGTGCGGGCTGCGGTGGCCCAGCACCTCGGACCGCTGCTGGAAGGTTTCGGCCCGCGCATGCGGCGTGGCCGCCGCGCCCTGTGGGGCATGGTGACCGACGAGGTCGTCGAGAGCCTCTGGTACATCGGCAACCTGCTCGGCGAGGAGCAGCGCGCCATGGCCGAGCTGGAGGCGCTGCTGCCCGGCTCGACGGCCCCGTACACCGGGGGCGCGGGCTTCCGTACGCTCACCGGACCCGAGGGCGAGGAGCTGCCCACCCGGGACCGGGCCGGCTGCTGCTTCTTCTACACCATCCGCCCCGAGGACACCTGTGTCACCTGTCCCCGGACCTGTGACGCCGACCGCGTCGCCCGCCTCGCGGCGACCGCCGCCTGAACCCACCCCGTACGACTGACCGCAATCGAACACAACTCAGCTCGTACGGGCTTCAGTTCGAGTCACAACACCCTATCCGGCGGGCCCCGCCCCCCGATGGCGTCCACTTGCCCCGAAACCCGCGTGCACGGCTCACCGGCTACGCCACTATGGCGCCCGGAAAGCCGCACAGCCGCATAGCCGCATACGCGAGGCAAGGGACATCCGCATGAGACTGACCGACATATCGCTGGACTGGCTGCTGCCCGGCAGCCTGCTGATCCTGGGCGTACTTGCGGCAGTTGCGGTACTGGCCCGTGGCAAGCGCGAGAGCGAGAAGGCCGCGGCCGACGACAGCTGGGAGCGCAGCGAGGAACGGCGGCGGCGCAAGGAAGCCGTCTACGGGACCGCTTCGTACGTTCTGTTGTTCTGCTGCGCGGCGGTCGCCGCCGCGCTCTCCTTCCACGGACTGGTCGGATTCGGCCGGCAGAACCTCAACCTCTCCGGAGGCTGGGAGTACCTGGTCCCCTTCGGCCTCGACGGCGCGGCGATGTTCTGCTCGGTGCTCGCCGTACGCGAGGCCAGCCACGGCGACGCGGCCCTCGGCTCGCGCATGCTCGTCTGGCTGTTCGCGGGCGCGGCCGCCTGGTTCAACTGGGTGCACGCCCCGCGGGGCATGGGCCACGACGGGGCCCCGCAGTTCTTCGCGGGGATGTCGCTCTCGGCGGCCGTCCTCTTCGACCGCGCCCTCAAGCAGACCCGCCGGGCGGCGCTGCGCGAACAGGGCCTGATCCCGAGGCCGTTGCCCCAGATCCGGATGGTCCGCTGGCTGCGGGCCCCCCGGGAGACCTTCGGCGCCTGGTCGCTCATGCTGCTGGAGGGGGTGCGCACCCTCGACGAGGCCGTGGACGAGGTGCGCGAGGACAAGAAGGAGCGGGAGCAGGACCGGCACCGCAGGCGCGATCAGAACCGGCTGGACCGGGCGCGCATCAAGGCGCTGGGCCGGCAGAACCGGGCGTTCGGGCGGTCGCGCGGCCGCCAGGTCGAGCTCCCGGAACTGACGCAGGGAGCGGGCTCCGCGCCGGTCGGCGCGGAGCCGGCCATACCGGAAACAGGACAACTGCCCCTACGCCGCCGGCCCTCCCTGCAAGCCGTCAACCGAACCGAATCCACTGACGTGACCGGCACCCGGACGGTGGACCTCACCGCCGAGGACGACACCCAGACCATTCCCCGGCTGGACTCGCTGGAGCGCAAACTGAAGGACCTGGAGCAGCAGTTCGGCTGACCCGGTCCGTGACATACGGGAAACCCCGTGGGGCCCGCCTGATCAGGCGGGCCCTGCGTCATGCCGTGCGTCATGCCGTGCGTCGAGCTCGAACCACACCACCTTGCCGCTGCCCAGGGCGAGCGCGTCCACACCCCAGTCGTCGGCGAGCGCCTGCACCAGCACGAGTCCCCGGCCGTGCGTACCGTCGTCGGCGGTCGGTACGTACGGCCGGGGACGGCGTGCGGCGTAGTCCCGGACCTCCACCCGTAAGCGGGTGGCGGCGAGACTCGCGTGCACCTCGGCGCCCCGGTCGGTATGGACGAGCGCGTTGGTGACGAGCTCGGTGATCAACAGTTCGGCCACCTCGGCGGCCTCGGTCCGGCACCGGTGGCGCATCAGCTCCCTCAAGGCCCGCCGGACTTCGCCGATCGCCTTCAGATCGGCCCGGCGTACGCTCTGGGTGATCCGCAGCGTGTCCACCGCTTCCCCGTCCCCGTCGGCGGACGGCTCACGCGGCACCGGCCTCCCTCTCCCCCACAGCTTCCCGTTCTTCGCCCCCACCCGCACGGCGATGTCCCTCCCGTGTCCACGCTCTCGAACAGGTCTACGGGATGCATGCCCCCCGGGCGGTTCCGCACTCCTGCGGGCTTACGGGCGGGGCACGTTGCGGAGGTTGGATCGAGCCATCCGGATCATGCGGCCCCCTTCGCCGCCCACACGATCTTGCTGGCGGACCGTACGCATCCGGTCGCCGTCCCGACCCTTTTCTTCGGCGGAATCGACAGGGCCGCCGGGTCCGTCACCACGCCCCCCGGAGCATGCCCCGGGTGCCGGAAAACGGGCCTCGAAGCGCCTGTGAGCTGCTCGGGCTTCGCCACCCGGACCCCGCACGCGCCCGCCGCCCGCGCGAGCGCCGCGAGGCCCGGGTCCGGGTGCGTCGTCCCGTGGGCGGGCAGGCCGGAAACCGACATCTCCAACTCGACGATCCCTAGGGCTGAGTTGATGAAGAGGACCACTTTGACGGGCAGGTGGTACTGCACCAGGGCGAGGAAATCTCCCCTCGGCATCGAGAAACCACCGTCGCCCGACATCGACACCACTTGACGGTCCGGCCGGTGAAGGGTGCGCCGACGGCCTGCGGAGGGCCGTTCGCCCTGGAGCCGTGGCCCGAGCAGCCGAGGATGCGCCGTTCGCCGTTCGGGAAAGATAGCGCGCCGCCCACACATTGCACATGCCGATGCCGACGGTGAACACGGCGCGCTCGCCGCCCGGCACTCCCGACAGGACTCACCCGAATGGAGTAATCCAGCGCGCCACCCAGATGGATGAAGATCAAGCTGGTGAGTGCCCCAACCGAGGCAATCCGTGAAAGGGAAACCACATGCGCATTCGACGAACTTTCGCCGCCGTCATCGCCACGGCAGCCCTCGCCGGACTCGGCCTCACTGGCGCTGTCACCGCGTCCGCCGCCCCTACCACCCCCACCATCGCCGTCACCGAAAACCCCACCCCTGGTGAGTGCATCGACGGCGGCGGAAAGGTCGGGGCGAACAACATCTGCGAGGGCGGAACGCGCAACGGGGAGTTGGTCGACTGAATCCCACGGTGCGCCCCGCGGCCACGCGCCGCGGGGCGCACCGGCGCGAGCATGCCGCATCGCCGAGACACCGGGGCCACGGGTGCGCCGGTTACGCCTCCCAGACCGCGGCGGCCGTGCGGTCGTCGGCGTACCCCTTGAGGCGGAGCTGGGTGTCCGCGAGGAAGGCCGCGAGCCCCGGCGGCTCCTGCGCGGCCCAGCGCGCGGCGAGCTCCGCCGGGAGGGCGGCCTCCTCCCGCATCGGTTCCGCCAGGCCCCCGGAGCACAGCAGCAGGGTGTCCCCCGGCCGGGCCACGGCGGCCCGGAAGCGGAAACCGCCCTCGGCACCCTCGGTGTCCTCGGCCGACCCGTCGGATTCCAGGTCCTGCCACTGCCCCGAGCGGAGCCGGAACAGCCCGCCCGCGCCGGCGCCGAAGCACACCCGGGTGCGGCACCGCGGGTCCACCGGGAGCAGCAGCCCGCGCAGCCCGGCGGTGTACGCCGACTCCGCGAGCCCGAGCTCGGCGGCGCGGGCCCGCAGTCGCCCGTAGCCCCGGTCGGTGAGGCGCTGGAGGCCCGACCGCAGGGCGTCGCGGTGCCCGGCGCGGATGTCCTCGGCCAGCCTGTCCTGGCTGCGCCCGACGGCGGACGCGACCGTGCGGCACAGTTCGGCGGCGGCCTCGGCGGCGCCGGGGGCGGCCCGGTCCCCGCCCGCGAGGGCCACCAGGATCAACGCGTCGTCGCCGCTGCCGAAGCGGGCGGTGAGCAGGAAGTCGCGGCGGGCCTCGCCGCGGTAGCGGGCCGAGTCCCCGCGCAGGGAGGCGGCGCGCAGCGTGTAGGTGCCGTAGCGGGCCCCCTCCAGGACGGTGTCCGGGGTCAGCCCGTCGAGGGCGGCCGGGTCGGCGGGCGGGAGGGCTCCCGGTTCGGGGGCGTACGTGGGGGCGCGGTCGCCCAGGTGGGAGACCGCGGGCCGGACGGCCTCCGACCCGGCCACCTCCGACCCGGCCACCTCCGACCCGGCCACCTCCGGTCCGGCCGCCACCGGCTCGGGCCCCCGCTCGGGCCCCCTTTCGGGCCCGGCTTCGGGCTCGGGCCCCCGCTCGGGCTCGGCGACGGGCCCCTGCCGCGGTGCCGGATCGAACCAGGCCTCCGGGCTGGGCGCCTCCGGGTGCCGCACCGGCAGCTCGGGCCCGCGCACCGGTGGTACGTCCACGCCCCCGAGCGCGTACCCGGTGGCGTCGCCCGCCCGGGGATCACGCGGCGGCGGGAGGCTGGGCAGGGTCGGGGTGGGCACCGGGTCCCCCTGCCGGGGGCCGGGCAGCAGCGGCTCCGGGGCGCGCGGAGGTTCCGGCGGGCCCGGGTCGGGTGCGAGGTCCGGTGCCGGGCCTGTGGCAGGGGCCGTGGCCGACGCCACCGCCGGCGCCGTAACCGGTGCCGGGTCCGTCGTCACCCCCGCCGCCGAACGGAACCGGTTGTCCAGGGTGTCCCCCGGGTCGGGTTCCGCTCCCGCGTCCGGGCCCTCGTAGAGCTTCTGCCACCAGTCGTCCGCGCCCTGCTGACTCATGGCTTCATTCTCGGCCCCCCATGGGGGCGGAAAACGCCGAATGCGGGAAAAGGGTCCACCGGACCACGGTCCGGTGAACCCCTCCCGTTCAAGCCGTACGGATCAGCGCACGTCGTACGCGCGCACGACCGTCTGGGTGACCGTGGCACCCTTCGCGTCGGTCAGTTCGACCTTCAGCGACACGGGCTTGCCGGAGGCTCCGGCGTGGTCGACGACCGCGCTCCACCGGCCCCCGCGCTCGCTCACCTTCGCCTGCGTCCAGTTCTCGCCGTCGTAGGAGTACGACAGCTTGGCCGACCTCAGCGCACCGGGCGTGTAGCCCGCGTGGCCGGTGACACCGAGCCCGATGCTCAGACCGTTCGCCGCCGCGACCGTCTTCGTCCCGTCCAGCGGGGCCGTGTACCGCGGGAAGAGGATCCCGAGCCCCTGCGAGTACGCCGACGCGTCGAGCTTCGAGGTGAAGCCCCACGTGGTCCGCACCGCGGTGGAGCGCTGCCAGACGCGGGCGGGCGGGCCGATCTTCTCGATGGACTGGGTCAGTTCGTAGCGGCCCTCCTCGGCGGGCACCTCGAAGACCCCGAAGGGGTACCAGCTCTCCCCGACGACCTCCCCGCCCCGCTTGAGCTCCAGTGACCCGATGTCGCCGAAGGAGCCCGGCTGGGCGGCGTGGGCGCTGTCGCCCCACATGGCGGGGGCGAAGCCGATCAGGTTGCCCTGCCGCTCGGCGGCCAGGGTCTCCCGGCCCGCCACGTCGCGCGGCGCCACCGGGCCGGTGACCCCGTCGTACCAGGTGGCGATGGTCCGCTGCCCCTTGGTGTAGGTGCGCTGCTCGCCGATCATGAACTCGCCCCAGGGGAAGCTGCTGGAGAGCAGCTGGTCCCAGGCGGTGTCCCCGGCGGAGTGGTACTCGGTGCGCGTGCCCGGTGCCGCGACGGTCTCGATGCCGCCGAAGTACACGGCGGTGCCGATCGGCCGGTAGGCGCCGGCCAGATCGATGAAGTCGGCCGCCACGCCCATGGAGTTGTAGGTGGATTCGGTCCGTCCGAGGTCGCGGTCGCGCACCCGGTAGGTGTGGCCGCCCTTGACCTCGCCCTTCTCGGGGAGGGCGAGGGAGTAGACGTACGGGCTGTTCGCCTCGGCCTTCCAGGACAGGGTGACCTTGCCGGTCGCGAGCCGGGCCCGCAGCGCCTTCGCCTCGGCAGCATCGATGGTCAGCGCGGGCAGCGCGCCTCCCGCGTAGCCGGTGAATCCGGTCCAGCGGCCGGGAGTGTCCCGGTGGGCGAGGACCGACTTGGCGCCGGCGTCCCGTGCGTTCTGCGCGACCTCGGAGAGCGAGCCGTCGACGGCCTTCACGAGGACGACCGCGTCCTTCGCGCCCGCCGCGGCGAGTTCCTCGGGGGTGCCGGAGCCGGCGTCGACCAGCGGCGCGCGGCCGGTTCCGTCGAGGTTGTCGCTGCCGGTGGACGCGGTGATCGGGTGCAGGACCGGACCGCCGACGACCTTCAGCTCGGAGACGAGCGGCGCGGCCGCCCGCCAGTAGGAGGCGAACTCGAACTCGCCGTCCTTCGCGCGGCCTTCGACGGAGGCGTAGAAGCCGCGGATGGTGCGGCCGCCCATGGCGGTGCCCGCGTGCAGCCACACGTCGTCCCAACTACGGGCGAATCCCAGGGTGGTGTTGCGGGCCTCGATCGGCCGGTCGGCGGCGATGTCCAGGCGCCCGGCCTTACGGGCGTCCAGGACGACGGTGGTGTCCTTCTTCAACTCGACCTGGGGGCGGCCGAGATAGGTGAGGGAGTCGATCAGTTCGGCGCCCTCGCCCGCATCAGGGGTGGCGACGAAGGCGGAGAGGAAGTACGCGCCGGGGCGCACCCGGTAGACCTGGTCGGTGGCGCCCTCGTTGAAGCGGCGCTCGCCGGTGGCGTCGTCGGTGCCGATCACGTCCAGCGAGGAGGGTCCGGCGGCCGGCTTGCCCGCTCGGTCGACGAGCTTGACGCGCAGGGTCACCGTCTCGGGCTCGACGTAGAGCGAGAAGGGGGTGGAGACCCGTACGCCGTTCGCGGTGGCGACGACGCGGCCGGTGACGTCCCCGTACTGGGAGCGCTCCAGCTTCGCCGCCGGGTCGAGGGCGAGCGGAACCCTGGTGGTGGCACCGGCCGGGACGGTGACCGTACGCCGCTCCAGGCGGGCCACTTGGGCGCGGACGGGCGAGCCGTCGTTGCCGGTGACCTTCTCGACGGCCAGGTTCAGGGTGACGGGGGTCTTGCCGGTGTTGGTGTACGGGACCTCGACGGTGGTGCGGTCGCTGCGGTCCTGCGGCCAGTTGTACGTGCCGCCCTGGACGGCGGGCGCACCGGTCACGGTGGCGTCGAGGGCGGCCTTCACGTCGAGGCGGCCGCCGCCGGTCTCCCGTACGTCCCCGGGGACTTCGGTGGCGGCCGAGCCGACGAGGGCGGCCTTGATCTGCTGCGCGCTCCAGTCGGGGTGGCGCTGCTTGACGATGGCCGCGGCGCCCGCGACGTGCGGGGTGGCCATCGAGGTGCCGGACATCGACCGGTACGCGTACACCCCGCGGCCGCCCGCGGCGGCGGCGGAGATCCCGACGCCGGGGGCGGCGATCTCGGGCTTGAGGGTGTGCTGGAGTCCGGCCGGGCCGCGGCTGGAGAAGGTGGCCGTGGTGTCGTCGCGGTCGACAGCGCCCACGGTCAGGACGGAGGCGGCGCAACCGGGCGAGGAGACCGTGTTGTCGCCGGGGCCGGAGTTGCCGGCCGCGATGACGAACAGCGGGCCCTGCTGGGAGAGCCGTTCGGCGGCGGCGGCGAGCGGGTCGTCGCAGGCGGTCTGCGAGGGGTCGCCCAGGCTCATGGAGACCACGTCGGCCTTGGCTCGGACGGCCCACTCCATGCCCGCGATGATCCACGAGTCGAGTCCGTAGCCCCCGTCGTTCAGGACCTTGCCGCTGAGCAGTTCGGCGCCGGGGGCCACGCCCTTCTTGGCTCCGCCGCTCTCGGCGCCGGAGCCACCGACGGTGGAGATGGTGTGGGTGCCGTGCCCCTGCCGGTCCGCGTCGGTGTCGGAGTCGGTGAAGTTCTTCGAGGCGGTGACCCGGCCCCTGAGGTCGGGGTGGTCCAGGTCGGTGCCGGTGTCGAGGACGGCGACCTTGGTGCCCTTGCCGTCGTACCCGGCGGCCCAGGCGGCGGTGGCGGCGACCTGCCGGGTGGAACGCTCCAGGTTCGCCCGGACCTTGCCGTCCAGCCACAGCTTCTTCAGTCCGCCCGCCACGGAGCGCGCGCGGGCGTCCGTACCCGTGACGTCGGACCAGAAGGCCGCGGCCTGCTCCTTGTCGGCGGCGAGGGCGACGGCGCCGATGGAGCCGAGGACGAGGGAGCGGTCGGCGCCGCGGGGCGTGGGCGGGGCGCTGCGCGCCACGTTCACGGATCCGTCGTAGACCGCGATGAGCGGAAGCTTCTTGGTGTGCGCGTCGTCGTAGCCCTGCCGGACGAGGCCGGTGACGTTGAAGAGCTCGGGGTCGACCGTGCCGGCGGCGAGGGCCCCCACCGCGCCTTCGGGGTAGACGTACAGGTCCTTGCCCGACTGCCGGGTCTGTACGAGCGGTTGCGACCCGTCCGTGCGGGGCATCGCGGTGGCCGCGGTGCGGCCGGCCGCGTCGGTGGACACCAGGATCCGGTCGCCGGTGACCAAGGTCACCGTGACCGGGGCGGTGGGCTGCTTTCCGGCGGCCTCGCTTCCGACGAGCGGTCTCTTCCCCGCTCCGGGCGCTCCGTCGGCCGGCTGTGCCGCCGTCGGGCCGACGGCGGTGACGGCCAGGACGGCCGCGGTGGCCGCCCCGAGTGCCGTACGCGATATCGGACGCATCGCTCTCCCCAGGTGAATTCCGGCCAACTGCTGCGTTGCACGACGAAAGCGCCGCGTAAATGGCTTCTGGCCGGCGGATGTTGGTGCTGCGGTGGCGTCACCTTGGCAGAGTGGCGGCAGGTGCGGCGATGATGTCCGCGGCGGGTTTGCGCCGTGGCCGCTTCCCGCCAGGCGCGTGTCGAAAGGTGGGTGGACGGGTTGCTGGGTGCCATAGGCCTGGACGAGGGCCAGGAGTCGGCGTACCGCGCGTTGGTGGCGCTGGGTGCCGCGGAGGTACCCGACCTCGCGCACCGGCTGACGCTGCCGGTGCCGCACACCGAACGGGCCCTGCGCCACCTGGAGCGGCAGGGTCTGGCGGCGCAGTCCTCGGCCCGGCCCGGGCGCTGGGTGGCGGCCCCGCCCGGCGTGGCCCTCGGGGCGCTGCTGACCCAGCAGCGGCACGAGCTGGAGCAGGCGGAGCGGGCGGCGGCGCTGCTGGCCGAGGAGTACCGGGCGGAGGCGACCGAGCCCGCGGTGCACGACCTCGTGGAGGTGGTGCAGGGCGCGAGCGCGGTGGCACACCGCTTCCACCAGATCCAGCTGGGCGCGGAGAAGGAGGTCTGCGCGCTGGTCACCGGTCGGCCGCAGGTGGTGACGGGGACGGACAACGAGGCGGAGGACCGGGCGTCGGTCCGCGGGGTCGACTACCGGGTGGTCATCGAGCGGGAGGTACTGACCCTGCCGAGCGGGATCCGGGAGGCGTCGACGGCGCTGGCGCGCGGCGAGCGGGTCCGGGTGACGGAGCGGGTCCCGACGAAACTGGTGATCGCGGACGGGACCCTGGCCATGGTCCCGCTGACGGCCCGCGGGGCGGAGCCGGCGGCGCTGGTGGTGCACGCCCCGGGGCTGCTGGAATCCCTGACGGGCCTGTTCGAGGCGGTGTGGCGGGAGTCGCTGCCGCTACGGCTGGGGGCGGCCGGTTCGGCGGAGGAGGCCGGCGGCAGCCCCGACGCCACGGACCTGGAGATCCTCTCGCTGCTCCTGGCGGGCATGACGGACGCGAGCGTGGCCAAACACCTGGAGCTGGGACTGCGGACGGTGCAGCGCCGGGTCAAGGGCCTGATGGAGCTGTCCGGTGTGACGACCCGACTGCAGCTGGGCTGGCACGCGTACGAGCGGGGCTGGGTGGCCCGATAGCCCCAGGTCGGTCAGGCTGAGCGCATGGATCTGCCTCAGCTGCTGCTGGTGGGGCTGGTGCTGCTGCTCGGGGTGGTCGGAGTACTGATCCCGGGTGTGCCGGGCACCTGGCTGGTGTGGGCGGGGCTGCTGTGGTGGGCGCTGCACGTGCGCTCGACGCTCGCCTGGTCGCTGCTGGTCGCGGCGACGGCCCTGCTGCTGGTGGTCCAGGTGGTGAAGTGGCTGCTGCCGCCCCGGCATGTGCGGGGGCTGGGCATCACGACACGGATGGTGGTGTTCGCGGGGGCCGGGGCACTGCTGGGCTTCGTACTGGTTCCGGTGGTGGGGGCGGTACCGGGCTTCGTGGGCGGCATCTACCTGTGCGAGCGGCTCCGCCTGGGCACCCGCGGCGAGGCCTGGGCGTCGGTGCGGGCGGTGATGCGGGCGGTGGGGACGAGCGTGCTGGTGGAGCTGCTCGCGTGCCTGATGGTGGTGGGGGCGTGGGTCGGGGCGGTGGTGGCGGAATAGACACCCGTCGGCCGGTGGACAAAGTGGACGCCGGCCTGCACGGGAGGTTCCGGGGTGCGCCCCGCACGATCGGGGGTTACGCTCTCAGCCCCTGACTCGATCAGTCGTGGAGCCGCCATGGGTACGTCCGTTCCGGACGAGCCGGCCTGCCCCGCCCCGCAGCCGGCGCCGGACGCCGGCGAGCCGGCCTGCCTTCTGCACCTCGTCTGCGACGCGTGCGGAGGCCTGGCCACCGAACACGACGCCGAGTGCTGCACCCGATGCGGCACCCCACGCGCCGACGGGAACCCGCTGGACCCGTAGCCCGTGGCGCCGACCGGGACGGGCCGTCGTACGCGCCGAGCACGCTCACGGCCGCCGACCGCATGATGACGAGCTGACGGGGCCCGATGGCCTAGGTCCGCAGCCCGATGCGGGGATCGGAAGGGGCTGCGAGGGTGGGCGGTATGACGGACTTCAAGGGTTTCAGCGAGGCCGAACTGGCGTATCTGCGTTCCCAGCACCTGGGCCGGCTGGCCACGGTGGACGCGGCCGGGCAGCCGCAGGCGAACCCGGTGGGGTTCTTCCCGCAGGAGGACGGGACGATCCTGGTGGGCGGGATGGCGATGGGCACGACCAAGAAGTGGCGCAACCTGCACGGGAACCCCCGGCTGTCCTTGGTCGTGGACGACCTGGTGAGCACCCGGCCGTGGCGGGTGCGCGGCATCGAGATCCGGGGGCGCGCCACGCTGGAGACGGGCCCGCACGAGCTCGGCCCCCATTTCAGCCCGGAGGTGATCCGGATCCATCCGGAACGCGTCCACGCGTGGGGGCTCTGACCCTCCCGGGAGCGCGCTCCGCCGGTGTGCGGGGTCGGGGTCCGGACTCGGCCGGCACCCCGCCCCGCGGTCGGGCCTCAGACCCGGCCGCCACGCTTCGCGGCGTGGTTGGCCCGGCCCTCCGCCGACTTCAGGCGCCAGTCGCGGCGGATCTCCGACCGCAGCCGGGCGTCCGTCTTGGCGACGATCCGCTGGTTCTCCCGCAGGAGCTTGCGGTAGCTCTCCAGGCGACGGTCCGCGAGCTCGCCGGAGTCCAGCGCGGCCAACACCGCGCACCCCGGCTCCGCCTCGTGCGCGCAGTCGTGGAAGCGGCAGTTCTCGGCGTACTCCTCGATCTCCGAGAAGACCTGGCCGACCCCGGTCTCGGCGTCCCACAGCCCGACGCCGCGCAGTCCGGGCGTGTCGATCAGGACGCCGCCACCGGGCAGGGCGAGCAGGTTGCGCGTGGTGGTCGTGTGCCGGCCCTTGCCGTCGACCTCGCGGGCCGCCTGCACCTCCATGACCTCGGCGCCGAGCAGCGCGTTGGCCAGGGTGGACTTGCCGGCGCCCGAGATGCCCAGCAGCACGCTGGTGCCGTCGCCGACGATCGCGGCCAGCACGTCCGTGCCCTCCCCCGTGACGGAGGAGACGGTCAGTACCTGGACGCCCGGAGCGGTGGCCTCCACGTCCTGGACCAGGTGGCCGAGCGTCGCCGCGTCCGGCACCAGGTCGGCCTTGGTGAGGACGACCAGCGGCTGCGCCCCCGACTCCCAGGCCAGGGCCAGGAAGCGCTCGATGCGTCCGAGGTCCAGCTCGACGGCGAGGGAGACCGCGATGATGGCGTGGTCGACGTTGGCGGCGAGGATCTGCCCCTCGGACCGCTGCGAGGAGGTGGACCGTACGAAGGCGGTCCGGCGCGGCAGGTACGCCTTCACGTAGCGGGGGTTGCCGGTCGCCTCGACGGCGGCCCAGTCCCCGGTGCAGATGACCCGGAGCGGGTCGTGCGGGGTGACGAAGGCGGTGTCGGCGCGGACGATGCCGTCCGCGGTCATGACATCGCACTGGCCGCGGTCGACGCGTACGACGCGGCCGGGCAGAAGACCCTGCTCGGCGTACGGGGCGAACTCGGCGTCCCACGCGTCGTCCCAGCCGAGGGCGGCGAGGGCGTGCGGGAGCGAGGTGTGCGAAATGGACGGGAAAGCGGAGAAAGACAAGGGAAACCCTTCACAGGGTGGCCCCGGCCGCGGGCGCTCGCTCGGTGGCGGCGCGCGAAGAGGTGTGAGGTCAGCCGGAGACCACGGAAGTGACATTGATGGTCTTCTGAGTGCGGGCAGCGCCCTGCGCGATGACAGTCATCAACGAACTCACCTCCGGGTCCATGCACATGCTGATCGTTTCCTCGCCGGTCGGCGGGAACTGATCCACCGTAACAAGACCGCTCCCGCCGGGGCCACTTCTTTTTCCGGGCCTCTTTTCCGGGCCCTTTTCCGGGCCTATGTGTCCGGGGTCGCGGAGTCGCCCGTGCCGGGGTCCGCCCAGGGCCCGTCGGGGTACGCCGCCTGGGCGCGGCCGACGCCCGCCTCGATGTCCAGGCTGTGGGGCGACGCGGGGTCCCGCAGGGCGTCCGGCACGTCGCAGCGGCCGGCTCCGGCCTCGCAGCGGACCTTGAAGCGGGTGGCCGCGGGCACGGTGAGGGCCAGCCGGCCGGAGCCGACGCGGGCCGTGATCCCGTCGGGCGGGGTGACGAAGGTGGCGACGGCCCGGCCCGAGCCGACCCGGATCTCGGCCTGGTCCGAGGCGAGTCCGGTGGCGTGCAGATGTCCCGAGCCGACCTTCGCGCGCAGGGCGCCGCGCAGCCCGACGATCTCGACCTGGCCGGAGCCGACCTCCGCGTCGACGGTGCCGCCCAGTCCGCTGAGCGCGATCCGGCCGGAGCCGGTCGTCACCTTCACGGGGACGTCCACGGGTACGGTCACCGCCAGCTGGACCGAACAGCCCGTCCCGCCGACCGGCCAGAAGTCCTCGCCGGGGCAGTGCGGGGTCAGCCGCAGGGTGTCGCCGAGCCGGCTCTGCTCGATGGTGGGCGTCCTGAGGGACCAGCTGACCGTGGCCCGGTAGCCGACCTGCCGGTCCGCTCGCGGGGTGACGGTGATGTCGGCGTCGCCGCCCACGATCTCCACCGCGGTCACCGGGCGGCCGTCGCTGCCGCCGCGCAGGGTGTCGTTCCGGGTGCTCCCCCAGGACCACACCTGCCAGGTGGCCGGTGCCACCACGAGGACCGCGCTGAGCAGGGTGGCGGTGATCCAGGCCAGGCGCTGCGTGCGGTGGGGACGGTCGGTTCGGGTCACGGCGTGCCGTCCAGGAAGCGCAGGACGGCGAGGACCCGGCGGTGGTCGCCGTCGGCCGGCGGCAGGTCGAGCTTGGCGAAGATGCTGTTGATGTGTTTGGCCACCGCGCTCTCGCTCACGACGAGTTCGGCGGCGATCCCGGCGTTCGAGCGGCCCTCGGCCATCAGGGCCAGCACCTCGCGCTCGCGCGGCGTGAGCCGGCCCAGGGGGTCGGGGCCGCCACCGCGGCGCAGCAGGAGCTGGGCGACGACCTGCGGGTCCAGCGCGGTGCCGCCCGCGGCGACGCGGCGCACGGCGTCGATGAACTCCTCGACATCGGCGACCCGTTGCTTGAGCAGATAGCCGACGCCCGCCCGGGTCTGGGTGGCCAGCAGATCGGCGGCGTAGCGCTCCTCCACGTACTGCGAGAGCAGCAGCACCGCGGTGCCGGGGCTCTCCTGGCGGATCATCAGGGCGGCCCGAACCCCCTCGTCGGTGAAGCCGGGCGGCATCCGCACGTCCACCAGGGCCAGTTCGGGGCGGTGTTCCTCGACGGCGGCGAGCAGACCCTCGGCGTCGCCGGTCTCGGCGACCACCTCGAATCCGGCCATCTCGAGGACTTTGACAAGTCCTATGCGCAGCAGGACGGAGTCCTCGGCGATCACAGCCCGCACGGCAGCTCCACGGTGATGACGGTGGGACCCCCGAGGGGGCTTTCGATCATGATGGTTCCGTCGACGGACCCTACGCGTTTGCGCAGGCCCACCAGGCCGGTACCGCGGGCGGGATCGGCGCCGCCCACCCCGTCGTCGGTGACGGTGATCCGCAGCAGGTCGCCGCCGCGGGCGGAGCCGTCGGGGGCCGGACCGCGTACGACGTGCACCCGACAGCGTTCCGCCCGAGCGTGCTTGGCCACGTTGGCCAGGGTCTCGGAGACCACGAAGTAGGCGACGGCCTCCACGGTGGCCCCGGGCCGCTGCCCGATGTCCACGGTCAGCTCGACGGGGAACGGGGCCCGGGCGGCGACCCCGGAGAGCGCCGCGTCGAGCCCGCGGTCCTCCAGCACGGCCGGATGCAGGCCCCGTACCAGGTTGTTCAGCTCCTCGATGGCCTCCTTCGCCTGCCGGTGCGCCTCGTCGATGACGGCCTTGGCCTCGGCGGGCAGGTCGGTGAGGGTGGCGCGGGCGATGCCGAGGTTCATGGCCAGGGCGACCAGTCGCTGCTGGGCCCCGTCGTGCAGGTCCCGTTCGATCCGGCGGCGTTCGAGGTCGGCGGCGTCCAGCACCCCGGCCCGGCTCTCCGCGAGGTCCTCGACCCGCCGTTCCAGTTCGCGGGCCCGGTTCGGGCCGAGGAGGGCGGCCGCGGCCACCGAGTCCAGCCGGGCGAAGAGGGCGGCGAGCCAGGGCGCGGCGAGCAGCAGCAGGACGCCGCCGACGGTGATGGCGTCGTAGTCGTTGGTCCAGCCGGGAGTTCGGGTATCGGCGGGCAGGATCCAGATCCAGCCGTAGACGCAGGTGGCGGCGGCGCCGAAGGCCCAGGCGAGCACCACCAGCGCGCCGGCGACAGCGGCGAGCGGGCTGACCAGCAGGTGGTAGCCGTACTGCCGCCAGGTCGCCTCGGAGCGTAGCCGCCGCACCAGCGCGAGCGGGGTGAACCGGCCGCCCTCCCGTTCGACCTCGGGCACGTCGAGGCCGAGCAACGTCCGGAACCGGCTGCGTTGGAGCCGGGTCAGGAGCGATCCGAGCAGCAGGATCAGGAGCGGTGGGATCGTGCCGGGCCCGGGCGCCATGACGGTGGCGGTGAGGCCGAGGAGCACGGGCAGGGCGGCCGGGATCGCGGCCGCGGTGAAGGCCGTGTTGCGCCATGCCCATGCCGACCACGGTGCGTGCGCCGTGATCCAGGTGTACGTACGCCTCGGCGCGCCCCCGCGAATTGCCATGCCCATACGGTAATCGCACTGATCAGAGGCCTGCCATCATGCGGGCACCCGCCCGGGGGTGTACCTGGTGCCACCCCCGATCCGGATCGAGGGGCTACTGATCCGACGGGCCCGGCCGACGAGGCTGGTGGTGTGCTCGGGGGACGGACCGCCGGGCCGGAAGGAGACCCTCGTCATGGCCCTCGTCGCCCCGCAGGCCCGTGCCTGGCGCACCTCCCGCACGCCCCGCACCGGTACCCGTGCCCGTACCGTCCGCACGCCCGGCACGGCCACCGTACTCACCGGCGCCGGACTGGTGTTGCTGCCCTGGGTGGTGGTGCTCGCGAAGACGATGCCGCAGACCGCCGAGGTCTCCAACTGGTCCACGGCGTGGATCGGCCTGGACCTGATGCTGGCCGCCGGGCTGACCGGGACCGGGGTGCTGTTGCGCCGGCGAGATCCCCGGGCGTCCCCGGTCGCCGCGGCGACGGCCGCGCTGCTCGTGATGGACGCCTGGTTCGACGTCACGACCTCGGCCGGGACCGGCGGTCAGGGGATGGCGCTGCTGCTGGCGGCGGGCGCGGAGCTGCCGTTGGCGGTCGCCTGCGCGGTGGTGGCGTCGCGCCGCCCGCGTTGACGCCGGACAACCGGGCGTGTCACCAGTCGAGTTCGGGCCCGCCCACGGCAGGGGCGGCCCGCCCTTTCCGGGCCGGGACACGACCCGACCCGGCGCAGCGCGGTGCCGTGCGGCCCGGCGGGACACGATCCGGCGCGTGTCCGATTCGTTCAAGACGGGCGCCCGGTGCCCGCCTAGCCTGCTGCCATGACTCCTCGATTCGACCTGATCGGCATGGTGGTCTCCGACATGGCCGCCTCGCTCGCCTTCTACCGCCGCCTCGGGCTGGACATCCCGGCCGAGGCCGACGGCCTGCCGCACGTGGAGGCCGTCCTGCCCGGGGGCCTGCGGATCGCGTGGGACACGGAGGACACCATCCGTTCCTTCGACCCGTCGTGGACCCCGCCCACCGGCGACGGCCGCCGGGACCTGGCCTTCCTGTGCGACTCCCCCGCCGAGGTGGACGCGCTCTACGCCGAACTGACCGCCGCCGGGCACACCGGGCACCTGAAGCCCTGGGACGCCTTCTGGGGCCAGCGCTACGCCGTCGTGCTCGATCCGGACGGCGGCGGCGTCTCGCTGTTCGCCCCGTCGGCTCCGGCGACATAGGCCCGCAGGGTCGTCCCGGCCAGCGCCCGCACCTCACGGGAGAGATGCGCCTGGTCGGCGTACCCCACGACACAGGCGACCTCGGCGAACGGCAGGCCCGCGCGGGCCAGGGCCAGGGCGCGGCGCAGCCGCAGGATGCGGCCGAGCGTCCGGGGCCCGTATCCGAAGGCGTCGAGCGAGCGTCGGTGCAGCTGCCGCTCGCCGAGTCCGACGGCGCGGGCGATCGCGGCCACCGCCTCCCCCGCGCGCAGCCGCGCCGCGACCTCGGCGACCAGCGGGTCGGGTGCGCCGGTCGCGGCGGCGCGGGTGCGGGCCAGCGCCTCGAGGCCCGCGCGGGCGTCCCCGTACCCGTCGACGTACCCCTCGACCAGCCCGGACGCCCGGCGCACCGCGCCGGCCGGCCACAGGTCGGCCAGCTCGACCCGCCGGTCCCGTAGCGCGTGCGCTGGCACGCCGATCAGCGCGGGCGCGGTGCCGGGCGCGAGCCGGATCCCCGCGAAGGCGCCACCGGGGACCTCCCCGGCCGGATGCGGCCCGGTGTCGGGGCCGGCCACCAGCAGCCGTCCGTCGGCCCACAGCAGGTCCATGCAGCCGTCGGGCAGCACCACGGCGCCGGTGCGGGCGGCGGCGCGCCACAGCACGGCGCCGGGGACGGCCGCGGACCGCGCTTCCTCGTACACCACTCCAGGTTAAGGACCGGGCGTCTCTTTCGGATCAGGCCCGGCGCGCCTCGGTGGGGCGGGAGGGCGTCGGTGGAGGATCGGGGGGCGGCGGACGCGGCCGATGCGGGCCGCGTCCGCCGCGCCCCTCGGATCCGCCGTATCCGCCGTATCCGCCACACCCACCGCAGCCCCTTTCCCGCCCCGTGAAGAGGTCCGGACGTGAATCTCCCCGACGACGACCCGGCGCGGCCCGACGGCGTGGCCGGCGGACGCTACGGCGAGGCGGTGTTCCGGCCCGAGCTGCCGGGCGAGGACGACCGCATCGACCTCGGCGCGCTCGCCTACGACGACTTCACCCTGGCCCGGCTGCGCGCGCTGGGCGCCGGGCCGGGCTGGCGCTGCCTGGACGTGGGCGCGGGAACGGGCACGGTCGCCCGGCTCCTCCTGGACCGGGCCGGGGTCTCGGAGGTCGTCGCCGTCGACCGGGACACGACCTTCCTCGCGGCGCACCCGACGCCCGGGCTCACCCCGCTGGAGGCGGACATCACGGCCCTGGACTTCGGTCCGGGACGGTTCCGGCTGGTGCACGCCCGGTTCGTGCTGATGCACCTGCGGAACTGGCCGCGGATGATCGGCAAGCTCGCCTCCCTGGTCGCCCCGGGCGGTGTCCTGGTCCTCGGCGACGCGGTCGACCTGACCACCCCGGCCGCGCCGACGACCACGTACGGCCGGGTGATGCGGGCCATGTGGCAGGGGCTGGGGGACAGCCTGGGCACCGACGTCTCCTGGGTGCCGGAGTATCCCGCGCACCTGCGGGAGGCCGGCCTGCTGTCCGTGGGGGCCGAGATCCTCGTGCCGCCACTGCTGCCCGGCAGCCCCATCAGCCGGTTCTGGGCCGGTACCTGGGAGCGCGCGCGGGAGGCGATGACGGCCACCGGGCTGGTCGACGACGCGACGATCGACGCGGCGATCCGCTACCTGGACTCGCCGGACTGCGCCGCGCTCTCCCCCGGCCTGCTCACCGCCTGGGGTGTGAAGGCCCCGGAATGACATCGGGCGGGCCGGGCGGGCCGGGACGGCCGGGCGGATCGGGCACCCCGGCCGTCCCTCAGTGCTTGCGCAGCCGGGAGTGGTAGTCCTCGGGCGGCAGGAACTTCGACCACCGCTCCGGGAACTCCGAGGGCATCCCGTCGTCCTCGTCGTCCTCCGACTCGCCCTCCGCCATCGCCCGCCAGGCGGCGGCCCGCGCGATCAGCTGGGCGGCCTCCTCCTCGCGGGCCCGCTCGTTCGCCTCGCGCGCCGCCGCCGTGGCCACGGAGGGCCAGACGCGGTCGATCGCGGCGTTGACGGCGGCCCCGACCAGCACCGCGAAGGCCGAGATGCCGATCCACAGCAGTACGGCCACGGGCGCGGCCAGTGATCCGTAGATCGTCGGCCCCTCCACCGTGTTGGTGAGGTAGATCCTCAGCAGGAACGAGCCCAGCACCCACATGGCGAGGGCCACCAGCGCCCCGGGCACGTCCTCGATCCACGGGGAGCGCACGGGCACGGACACGTGGTAGAGCGTGGTGAGGAAGGCGATGGACAGCAGGGTCACGGTCGGCCAGTACAGGACCGCGATCACTTCCGTGCCCCAGGGCACCAGCCGTACCACCGCGTCGGGCCCCACCACCATCAGCGGCAGCACGATCGCGCCGATCAGCAGGGCGATGATGTACAGCAGGAAGGCCAGCAGCCGGGTCTTGACGATGCCGCGCTGGCCGTCGAGCCCGTACATCACGGTGATGGTGTCGATGAAGACGTTGACGGCGCGCGATCCCGACCACAGGGCGAAGGCGAAACCGAGCGAGATCAGGTCGGGCCGGCCACTGCGGGTGACGTCGTCCAGGAGGGGTCTGGCGATGTCGTTGACGCCCCGGTCGGACAGGACCGTGCCGACCGCCGCCAGGATGTTCTCCTCGATGCTTTCGACCGTGCGGGTGTCCGTCCAGCCGTCCACGTAGCCGAGCAGACCCAGCAGGCCGAGGAAGAGCGGGGGCAGCGAGAGCAGCGTGAAGAACGCCGCCTCGGCCGCGAGCCCGAGGATCCGGTACTCGATGCACGAGTTGACGGTGTCCTTCAGCAGCAGCCAGCCCATCTTCCGCATCGAGACGTTGCGGTAGAGGGCGCGGGCCCGGTGGAGCCGTCCTGGGGTCCGCTCGGGTGTTTCTTTTGCTGGCTGCACGTCCTTACGGTATCCGCATGGCAGCCACCACCCACACAGTCAGCAACCAGGCCCCGCCCCTGGTGGGGTACGACGTCTACGGCGGCGATCGGGCCCTCACCGAGGGCGTCGAGCGTCACCTCGCGGCCGCGGAACCCGAACTCCTCGGCGAGGTAAGGCAGGAGCTCACCGACCTCGGTCGCGCGGCCGGTTCCGCGCAGGCCCAGGAATGGGGTGTGCAGTCGAACGAGAATCCGCCCAAGCTGCGGACGCACGACCGGTACGGGAACCGGATCGACGAGGTCGATTTCCACCCGGCCTGGCACCGGCTGCTCGGGCACGCGGTGACCTCCGGGCTCACCGACGCCTGGGGGCGGCCGGCCGGGCATCTGCGCCGGGCCGCCGGGTTCTTCATCTGGTCGCAGGCCGAGGCGGGGCACGGCTGCCCCGTCTCCATGACCCATGCGGCCGTGCCGGCGCTGCGCGCCGATCCGGCGCTCGCCGCCGAATGGGAGCCGCGGCTGACCTCGCACGTGTACGAGCAGGGCCTGCGGCCGGCCGCCGAGAAGGGCGGTGTGCTCTTCGGCATGGGGATGACGGAGAAGCAGGGCGGCAGCGACGTACGCGCGAACACGACGGCGGCGGTGCCGCTGGACGCGTCCGGCGAGTACCTGCTGACCGGGCACAAGTGGTTCTGCTCGGCTCCGATGAGCGACGGCTTCCTGGTGCTGGCGCAGGCACCGGGCGGACTGACGTGCTTCCTGGTGCCGCGGGTGCTGCCGGACGGTACGCGCAACGTCTTCGCGATCCAGCGGCTGAAGGACAAGCTGGGCAACAAGTCGAACGCGTCGAGCGAGGTGGAGTTCGACGGGACCTGGGCGCGGCGGGTCGGTGAGGAGGGCCGCGGGGTGCGGACCATCATCGAGATGGTCGCGGCGACCCGGCTGGACTGTGTCATCGGCTCGGCCTCGCTGATGCGGCAGGCGCTGACGCAGGCCGTGCACCATGCGGAGCACCGCTCCGCTTTCGGAGCGCCGCTCATCGACCAGCCGCTGATGCGCAACGTGCTCGCCGACCTCGCCCTGGAGTCGGAGGCCGCCACCACGTTGACCCTGCGCCTGGCGGCCGCCAACGACGCCGGGACCGAGCAGGAGAAGGCCTTCCTGCGCCTCGCCGTGCCCGCCGCCAAGTACTGGGTGACCAAGCGCTGTACGCCGATGGTGGCGGAGGCCCTGGAATGTCTGGGGGGCAACGGCTACGTAGAGGAGTCCGGGCTGCCGAGACTGCTGCGCGAGTCCCCGCTGAACTCCATCTGGGAGGGCTCGGGCAATGTGCAGGCGCTGGACGTACTGCGCGCCCTGCAGCGCGAGCCGCAGGCGCTGAACGCCTTCCTCCAGGAGGTCGGCCTGGCCCGGGGCGCGGACCACCGGCTGGATTCGGCCATCAAGGACCTGCTGACGGATCTCGCCGATCTGGAGGGCATCGAGGCGCGGGCCCGCCGGGTGGTGGAGCGCATGGCACTGGTGCTGCAGGGATCGCTGCTGGTGCGGTGGGCCCCGCCGGAGGTCGCGGACGCCTTCTGCGCCTCGCGGCTGGGCGGCGACTGGGGCACGGCCTTCGGCACGCTGCCGCACAGCCTGGATCTGCGCGCGGTGGTGGAACGGGCGCGGATCACGGGCTAGGAGAGAGCCCCCGTCGGGCTCCACGGCGGTCCCCAAACCGCTCCGAGCCGGGATCCGGGCCCATCACCGGTACAGAGGTGGCGCCGCGCCGACTCGGCACCACCCCTGATCCGAAGCCCCGAGGAGGAGCCGGCACGCCGCTCTGCGGCGTCCGGACAGTTTCGGTCGCCCGAACGGGACTTGGCGAGAGTTGCATACCGTTGCAACCTTTGAGTCGGCAGCCGCCCGTCGGGGTGCCTGGGGAAGCGGCACGCGCGGCCCTCCCGGGCGGCGGCTTGCGTCGTACGTCCTGTTCGCACGGGGAGGTTCCGGTGGCCGACACCACAGGCAGCACGGTCGATGTGGCCCGCATCTCGGCCATGGACGCGCGAGCGGCTGCACGTCTGCTCAAAGGCGTACGGGCGGCGGCGCTGGCCGGGGACCGCCCGCCGGCCGCGCCCCGGCCGGAGATCGCGGAGTCCTGGCGCCGGATGCTGGCCGGCGGGGTGCACCCCGATCGGGACGCGCGCTCGCGGATGCTGTCGGCCGCCGAGACCGAGGAGCGCCGGCACGTGTCGCCGCTGCGGGAGATCCTGCCGGTGCTGCGCGAGGGGCTGCTGCCCGCCCTGGACGAGGCCCTGCACATCATGGTCGTCGCGGACGCGGACGGGCGGCTGCTGTGGCGGGAGGGCCACTCCTCCATCCTGCGCAAGGCGGACCGGCTCGGTTTCGCGGTCGGGGCCGACTGGGACGAGGCCGTCGTCGGCACGAACGGGGTGGGTACCGCCCTGGTGGCCCGTCGCCCCGTGCAGGTGTTCTCGGCCGAGCACTTCGTCTCCAGCCATCACGACTGGACCTGCGCCGGGGCGCCCGTTCGGGACCCGCGCGACGGGCGGCTGCTGGGCGTGGTCGACGTCAGCGGGCCGCTGGCCACCATGCACCCGGCGACGCTGGCGTGGGTGAGTTCGGTGGCCCGGCTCGCGGAGCGGGAGCTGCGGCTGCGACACCTGGAGTCGCTGGAGCGGCTGCGGACGGTCGCGGCCCCGCTGCTGGCCCGGCTGCCGGGGCGGGCGCTGGCGGTGGACCCGAACGGCTGGACGGCGGCGGTGACGGGCCTGGCTCCGGCGGAGCGGATCCCGCTGCCGAAGACCTTCGGGCCGGGCCGGGTGTGGGTGCCGCGGCTCGGGGAGTGCGTGGTGGAGCCGCTGCCCGGCGGCTGGCTGCTACGGGTCGACCAGGACGGTCGCGGCACGGCGGCGGCGACCCGGATCGTCCTGGACCTCAGCCGGGCGGGGTGCTGGTCGGCGACGGTGTACGGGCCCTCCGGGAGCTGGTCGCAGGAGCTGAGCCCGCGCCACGCGGAGCTGCTGTTCCTGCTGGCGGAGAGCCCGCGGGGGCGTTCGGCGGCGGAGCTGGCCGGGGAGCTGTTCGGGGACCCGACGCGCACGGTGACGGTCCGCGCGGAGCTGTCCCGCGTACGCCGCCACCTCGCGGGCGTCCTCACCCACCGGCCGTACCGGTTCGCGCAGGACGTGGAGGTGGAGCTGATCCGCCCCGAGGACCCGGCCGCGTTGCTCCCGCACTCCACCGCACCCACGGTGGTCCGGGCCCGCCTGGGCCGTACCGGGCCCGGCATGATTCCCTGAGCTGCATGAGCACCATCACTCTCACCACCTGGTCGTTGGAGATGACCTCTCCCGCGGACCTCGTCCCGGCGGCTCCGGCGGGCCCGAAGATATCCATCGCGCGGGCGGAGGTCCCCTCCCCCGAGTTCAGCCGCTTCCTGTACGCGTCGGTGGGCGGCGACATCCATTGGACGGACCGGCTGGCCCTGACCCGCGCGCAGTGGGTGGAGCAGTTGGGCCGGCCCGGCGTGGAGACCTGGGTGGCCTACGACCGGGGCACGCCGGCCGGGTACGTGGAGCTCGACCCGCAGGACGACGGCGTGGTGGAGATCATGTACTTCGGTCTCCTCCCCGACTTCCGCGGCCGCCGCATCGGCGGGCACCTGCTGTCGGTGGGCATCGCCCGGGCGTGGTCCCTGGCGGAGCGCTGGCCGGAGCTGGAGCCGACCCGGCGGGTGTGGGTGCACACGTGCAGCCAGGACGGGCCGACGGCGATGAGCAACTACCAGCGGCGCGGCTTCAAGATCTTCAAGACGGAGACGGAGTCCAAGGTGGACACCCCGACCCCCGGCCCGTGGCCCGGCGCGTAGCGTATTCGAGCCCGGCTCCGCCGGGACCTGGGGCTCCGCCCCAGACCTCGCGCCTCAAACGCCGGCGAGGCTGAAAGATCCAGCCCCTCCGGCGTCTGAGGAGCGGGGGTTCGGGGGCGGAGCCCCCGCAGCGGCGCCGCGCCTCGAAAGCCTGCGAGGCCGCAATGCCCGCGCTCACCGGCGTTCGATGCGTGACCCCCGTCACGTCGTCCCGAAGTTCGAGACGAGTTCGTCCGAATCGTGGACAGTAGTGGACTCCTCCAATCGGCACATGACACGCTTCCGCCATGAATGGAGCTGGAATTGCCTTGGTGAGTCGGCGGCACGTCGACCTCGGCCGCATGTCCAGCGCCATCTGTCCGGCCCGCTGACGGAACCAGCCACGCCGCACATCGCCGTCGTCCCCGCCGCCGCGGACGCGCCGATCACCCGCTAGCCCCCTGAGGTCGTAGTACCGCCCTGCCCGCCGGCAACCCCGGCGCGGAGCGGGAATCAGCCACACCCGCTCGGAGTCGCCGAGCCCGCAGGGGAGCGCCGCCGCCTCCCCCTGCCCTTGCCTCGAGCCGCCGAAGAAGGACGTACCGCCATGGCCGCCACCCCCGAAACGCCCGCAGCCGCACCCGCAGCCGCCGCGCGCCGCAAGACCGGCCGTCACCGCGGTGAGGGCCAGTGGGCCGTCGGACACCACACGCCCCTCAACGGCAACGAGCAGTTCAAGAAGGACGACGACGGTCTCAATGTGCGGACACGCATCGAGACGATCTACTCCAAGCGCGGCTTCGACTCGATCGACCCCAACGACCTGCGCGGCCGTATGCGCTGGTGGGGCCTCTACACCCAGCGCAAGCCCGGGATCGACGGCGGCAAGACCGCGATCCTGGAGCCGGAGGAGCTGGACGACGAGTACTTCATGCTGCGCGTCCGCATCGACGGCGGCCGGCTGACCACCGAGCAGCTCCGCGTGATCGGCGAGATCTCGGAGGAGTTCGCGCGCGGCACCGCCGACCTCACCGACCGCCAGAACGTGCAGTACCACTGGATCCGGATCGAGGACGTCCCGGAGATCTGGCGTCGGCTGGAGGCCGTGGGCCTGTCCACCACCGAGGCCTGCGGTGACACGCCCCGCGTCATCCTCGGTTCGCCCGTCGCCGGCATCGCCCTGGACGAGATCATCGACGGCACCCCCGCCATCGACGAGATCTACCGCCGCATCGTCGGCAACAAGGACTTCTCCAACCTGCCCCGCAAGTTCAAGTCCGCGATCTCCGGCTCGCCGCTGCTCGACGTGGCGCACGAGATCAACGACATCGCGTTCGTGGGCGTGAACCACCCCGAGCACGGTCCCGGCTTCGACGTCTGGGTCGGTGGCGGACTGTCCACCAACCCCAAGCTGGGTGTGCGCCTGGGCACCTGGGTCTCGCTCGACGAGGTCCCGGACGTCTACGAGGGCGTCATCTCGATCTTCCGCGACTACGGCTACCGTCGGCTGCGCAACCGCGCCCGCCTGAAGTTCCTCGTCGCCGACTGGGGCCCGGCCAAGTTCCGCCAGGTCCTGGAGGACGAGTACCTGAAGCGCAAGCTGACCGACGGCCCCGCGCCCGCGCAGCCCAGCGGCCAGTGGCGTGACCACGTGGGCGTCCACCAGCAGCAGGACGGCAAGTTCTACGTCGGCTTCGCGCCCCGCGTGGGCCGCGTCGACGGCGCCACCCTGACCAAGATCGCCGACGTGGCGGCACGGCACGGCTCCGGCCGGCTGCGCACCACCGCCGAGCAGAAGATGATCGTGCTCGACATCGAGGCCGACCAGGTCGACTCGGTGGTCGAGGCGCTGGAGGCGCTGGACCTGCGGGTCAAGCCGTCCCCGTTCCGCCGCGGCACGATGGCCTGCACCGGCATCGAGTTCTGCAAGCTGGCCATCGTCGAGACCAAGGCGCGCGGCGCCTCGCTGATCGACGAGCTGGAGCGCCGCCTGCCGGACTTCGCCGAGCCGCTCACCATCAACATCAACGGCTGCCCGAACGCCTGCGCCCGTATCCAGGTGGCGGACATCGGTCTCAAGGGTCAGCTGGTCCTGGACGACGACGGCAACCAGGTGGAGGGCTACCAGGTCCACCTGGGCGGCGCCCTCGGCCTGGAGGCCGGCTTCGGCCGCAAGGTCCGCGGCCTCAAGGTCACCTCGGCGGGTCTGCCCGACTACGTCGAGCGGGTCGTCAAGCACTACGAGGAGCAGCGCGAGGACGGCGAGCGCTTCGCGGCGTGGGTCGCCCGCGCGGACGAGAAGAGCCTCTCGTGAGCGAGCGCGCCGCACCGTTCTACTGCCCCTACTGCGGCGACGAGGACCTGTTTCCCAACGAGACGGGCCACGGCGCGTGGGAATGCAGGGCCTGCAACCGAGCCTTCCAGCTGAAGTACCTCGGGCTGCTGGCCCGGGGCGTTCGGTCGGAATCAGCGGGATCAGCGGGAGGGGACGGGATATGACCACCACTCAAGACGTGCGTCTCACGGCCGAGGAACTGAAGGCGCTGGCCGAGCAGGCGGGCCGGGACCTGGAGGACGCCTCCGCGCCGGACATCCTGCGCTGGGCGGTCGACACCTTCGGCAAGACGTTCGCCGTGACCTCCTCCATGGAGGACGCGGTCGTCGCCCACCTGGCCTCGCGGGTCCTCCCCGGTGTGGACGTGGTCTTCCTCGACACGGGCTACCACTTCGAGGAGACCATCGGCACCCGTGACGCGGTCGAGGCCGTGATGGACGTCAACGTCATCACGCTGACCCCGCGTCAGAGCGTCGCCGAGCAGGACGCCGAGTACGGGCCGAAGCTGCACGACCGGGACCCCGACCTGTGCTGCGCGCTGCGCAAGGTCAAGCCGCTGGAAGAGGGCCTGACGGCGTACACCGCGTGGGCGACGGGGCTGCGCCGCGACGAGTCCCCGACCCGGGCGAACACCCCGGTGGTCGGCTGGGACGAGAAGCGGCAGAAGGTCAAGGTCTCCCCGATCGCCCGCTGGACCCAGGACGACGTGGAGGCGTACGTCGCCGAGCACGGCGTACTCACCAACCCGCTGCTGATGGACGGTTACTCCTCCGTCGGCTGCGCCCCGTGCACCCGGCGCGTCGCCGAGGGCGAGGACGCGCGGGCCGGCCGGTGGGCCGGGCGGGGCAAGACCGAGTGCGGACTGCACGGCTGATGACGACCGGCGAAGAACTTACGGAGACAGAGCAGATGAGCGTGAGCGACCAGGGCGCCACCGTGTGGCTGACCGGGCTGCCGAGCGCGGGCAAGACCACCATCGCCTACGCGTTGGCCGAGCGGCTGCGCGACGAGGGACACCGGGTGGAGGTCCTCGACGGGGACGAGATCCGCGAGTTCCTCTCCGCGGGCCTGGGCTTCACCCGCGAGGACCGGCACACCAACGTGCAGCGGATCGGCTTCGTCGCCGAGCTCCTCGCGAGCAACGGGGTCAAGGCGCTGGTGCCGGTGATCGCACCGTTCGCGGACAGCCGTGAGGCCGTCCGCAAGCGGCACGCCGCCGAGGGCACCTCGTACCTGGAGGTCCACGTGGCCACCCCGGTCGAGGTCTGCTCGGAGCGTGACGTCAAGGGCCTGTACGCCAAGCAGGCGGCGGGCGAGATCTCCGGTCTGACCGGGGTCGACGACCCGTACGAGGCGCCGGAGTCCCCGGACCTGCGGATCGAGTCGCACACGCAGACCGTGCGGGAGTCGGCTTCGGCCCTGCACGCGCTGCTCACCGAGAGGGGTCTGGCATGACGACGACCGTCGCACACGTCCACGACGAGACGGATGTGCCCTACGCGCTGTCGCACCTCGACGCCCTCGAGTCCGAGGCCGTGCACATCTTCCGCGAGGTGGCGGGCGAGTTCGAGAAGCCGGTGATCCTCTTCTCCGGCGGCAAGGACTCCATCGTCATGCTGCACCTGGCGCTGAAGGCGTTCGCGCCGGCGCCGGTGCCGTTCACGCTGCTGCACGTCGACACGGGTCACAACTTCCCCGAGGTGCTGGACTACCGCGACCGTACGGTCGAGAAGCACGGCCTGCGCCTGCACGTGGCCTCCGTCCAGGAGTACATCGACGCGGGCAAGCTGCGCGAGCGCCCGGACGGCACCCGCAACCCGCTGCAGACCGTGCCGCTGACCGAGGCGATCCAGAGCCTGAAGTTCGACGCCGTCTTCGGTGGCGGCCGCCGCGACGAGGAGAAGGCCCGCGCCAAGGAGCGGGTGTTCAGCCTCCGCGACGAGTTCTCCCAGTGGGACCCGCGCCGCCAGCGCCCCGAGCTGTGGCAGCTCTACAACGGCCGCCACGCCCCCGGCGAGCACGTGCGCGTCTTCCCGCTCTCCAACTGGACCGAGCTGGACGTCTGGCAGTACATCGCCCGCGAGGGCATCGAGCTGCCGGAGATCTACTTCGCCCACGAGCGCGAGGTGTTCCTGCGGGGCGGCATGTGGCTGACGGCCGGCGAGTGGGGCGGCCCGAAGGAGAGCGAGACGCCCGAGACGCGGCTCATCCGCTACCGGACCGTCGGTGACATGTCCTGCACCGGCGCCGTCGACTCCGACGCCGCCACGTTGGACGCCGTGATCGCCGAGATCGCCGTCTCCCGTCTCACCGAGCGGGGCGCGACCCGCGCCGACGACAAGATGTCCGAGGCCGCGATGGAAGACCGCAAGCGCGAAGGGTACTTCTAGACATGACCAGCACCACCGAGCAGTTCGCCGATGTGTCGGCGACCACCCTGCTGCGCTTCGCGACCGCCGGCTCCGTCGACGACGGCAAGTCCACCCTGGTGGGCCGGCTGCTGCACGACTCCAAGTCGGTCCTGACCGACCAGATGGAGGCCGTCGAGGCCGTCTCCGCCCAGCGCGGCCAGGACGCCCCCGACCTCGCGCTGCTGACCGACGGCCTGCGGGCCGAGCGGGAGCAGGGCATCACCATCGACGTCGCGTACCGGTACTTCGCCACCGCGCGCCGCCGGTTCATCCTCGCGGACACCCCGGGGCACGTGCAGTACACCCGGAACATGGTCACCGGCGCCTCCACCGCCGACCTGGCCGTGGTCCTGGTCGACGCCCGCAACGGTGTGATCGAGCAGACCCGCCGGCACGCGGCGGTCGCCGCGCTGCTGCGCGTCCCGCACGTGGTCCTGGCGGTGAACAAGATGGACCTGGTGGACTACCAGGAGTCCGTCTTCGCGGCCATCGCCGAGGAGTTCACCGCGTACGCCTCCGACCTGGGCGTCCCGGAGATCACCGCGATCCCGATCTCGGCGCTGGCCGGCGACAACGTGGTGGACGCCTCCGCCAACATGGACTGGTACGGCGGCCCGACGGTGCTGGAGCACCTGGAGACCGTCCCGGTCAGTCACGACCTCACGGCCTGCCCGGCGCGTTTCCCGGTGCAGTACGTGATCCGTCCGCAGTCCGCCGAGCACCCCGACTACCGCGGCTACGCGGGCCAGATCGCCTCCGGCGTGCTGCGCGTCGGCGAGGCCGTGACCGTCCTGCCGTCCGGCCGGACCTCGGTCATCGAGGGCATCGACGCGCTCGGCGAGAGCGTGGACATCGCCTGGGCCCCGCAGTCGGTGACGCTGCGGCTGAAGGACGACATCGACATCTCGCGCGGCGACCTGATCGCGCCGTCCGCGAACGCGCCGGCCACCACGCAGGACGTCGAGGCGACGGTCTGCCACGTGGCCGACCAGCCGCTGGCCGTCGGCGCGCGGGTGCTGATCAAGCACACGACGCGCACGGTCAAGGCGATCGTCAAGGAGATCCCCTCGCGGCTGACCCTGGACGACCTGTCCCAGCACCCGAACCCCGGGCAGCTGGTGGCCAACGACATCGGCCGTGTCGTCGTCCGTACCGCCGAGCCGCTCGCGCTCGACGCGTACGCCGACTCGCGCCGTACCGGGTCCTTCCTGCTGATCGACCCGGCCGACGGAACCACCCTGGCGGCGGGCATGGCGGGCGAGTCCTTCGCCTCCCAGGCGGAGACGACCGTCCAGGCCGACGAGGAAGGCTGGGACTTCTAGCTCATGCTTCCCGACATCTACTCGACCTTCGCGAAGGAGGGCGGCCGCGTAGGCAGCGGCGCCCTCGGCAGCGGCCAGGGAGGGGTTGCGCGATGTGCGCGATGACGTACGCGCACCGCATGCGCGCCCACACCCCCCACCGGCCGTATCCGCCACCGCTCCACAAACGAAGACGCGCGTCATGAGATGACGCCGTCACGAGAGGAAGTCCTCCCGTGCCTGCCACCGCCAGCACCCGCACCGCCCTCCGCCGCGGCATCGTCGCCGCTGCCGCCCTGCCGCTCCTGATCGGTGCGCTCGCTTCCTGCGGCTACGGCTCCGAGGCCAAGAAGGACGAGCCGAAGGCCGCCGACGCGGCCGATGCCGGCAAGAAGCTCTCCGCCTCCGAGGTGCGGATCGGGTACTTCCCCAACCTGACGCACGCCACCGCGCTGGTCGGCCTCCAGGAAGGCCTGATCGAGAAGGAACTGAACGGCACCAAGGTCAAGCCGCAGTCCTTCAACGCCGGCCCGTCCGAGATCGAAGCCCTCAACGGCGGCTCTCTCGACATCGGGTTCATCGGCCCCTCGCCGTCCATCAACGGCTACGTGAAGTCCAAGGGCTCCAACCTGCGGATCATCTCCGGATCCGC
>NZ_JBGBPT010000046.1:0-11991 GCF_041106355.1 Streptomyces sp. BF23-19
GGCCGGCGGGGCCGGCGGGGCCGGCGGGGCCGGCGGGGGCGGCGGGTGGCGAGGGGCGGCAGTGGCGGCGGCTCTAAACCGCCGCGGAGTTATGCCCAAAAGGTGACTTTCTGCAGCCCGAAGCGGTCGGATAGCAATGACGCGGCGCCTGTGCGGCCTGCCGACCGTCGGCAGCGACCCCAGCGCGCCGAGGAAGGAACGTCTCGTGATCCGCATCCGTCACGCCGCCGCTCTGGCCACCATGGCCGTCACCGCCCTCGCCATCGCCGTGAGCCCCGCCTCGGCGGCACCCGGCGACACGCTCACCATGTGCTCCAGCACGCTCACCCCGGACGGCTGGGTGGACGCCCAGTGGTGGAACAGCGGCGGCTGCGGTTCCGGCTTCACGCCCAACACCAAGCAGATCAAGGACCTGAGAGGCTACCCGGTCGGCACCCAGGTCAACGCCTGCGCGTCGACGTGGCCGCCCGCCGGCTGGACCATCACCAACACCTACTACTCGAGTGGCTGTCGTTACTCCGCCGTCCCCAGCTTCAACCCCAACACCTGGACCCTGAAGCGCACCTCCTGACCTCGCGCGGGCGCCGTGGCCGGTCGGAGGCGCCGGTCGGCGGTGCGGTCGGGTCGGTCGGATCGAGCGGTCGGATCGAGCGGTCGGATCGGTCGGTCGGATCGAGCGGTCGAGCGGGTGGCTCGTACGGCGTGTCCCGCGCCGCCCGGCCGCCCCGGCCCGACCCCACTGCCTACCGTGACCCCATGAGCGCACCTTCAGCACTGCCGTCGGCCGGGTACGGGATCCGGTTCGCCCGGCCCGCCGAGTCCGGGGCGGTCGCCGCGCTCCTGGCCCGCGCCTTCGCCGACGACCCGGTCATGGCATGGATGATTCCCGCCGCCGACCGGGATCGCGGGATCGCCCGCTACTTCCGGCTGGCCCAGCGGCAGCAGCGGCCGCGCGCCGGCGCCGTCCGGGTCGCCGCGACGCAGGACGGGCGGCTGCTGGGGGCCGCGCTGTGGTCGGGACCCGGGACCTGGAAGCCCTCCGCGGCGGCGGAGTTGGCGGCGCTGCCGCGGTACGCGTGTGTCTTCGGCCTCCGTGGGCTGCCGCGGGCCGGGGAGGTCCAGAACGCCATGCACGAGGTCCATCCTCCGACGCCGCACTGGTACCTGCCGTCCGTGGGGACGGACCGGGGGCTCCAGGGGATGGGCGTCGGGTCGGCGCTGCTCGGCCAGCAGCTGGCGGACTGCGACCGGCTCGGGCAACCCGTGTACCTGGAGTCCAGCAACGTCACCAACATCCCCTTCTACGAGAAGTTGGGCTTCCGGATCACCGGAGAGATCCGGCTCCCGGAGGGCGGGCCGACCCTCTGGCCGATGTGGCGGGACCCCGATCCGGCCGGCGCAGGCGCGACGCACCAGGGTGCTTCTCGCGGATCGTCCGGGCACGGGCCGATGCGGTGATGTGATCGACGCGGCCCGTGCGTACGGATCGGGCCGTAGCCGTCACATGCCATCAATTCACCAGCCCGCCAAGGCTGTTGTCGAAGCGATCACGCTTGCGTCTCGGATAAGTGTTCTGGAACCCTCCGCTTGACTCACCTGTCACACGAGCAACGGAGGCAACCCCCGCATGCCCTCAAGCCGAATACGCCGTGCGTGGCCCGCGGCCGCCACCGCCGTCGCCGCAGCGCTCGCGCTCACCGGTCTCGCGGCACCGGCGCAGGCGCAGGACCCCGCGTCGGACGCACCCGGGACCTGGATCCAGCAGCCCCGCACGTCCGAGGGCACCCCCGCGCCGCTCGGCGCCGGTGCCTGGGCCGGTCCCGGCGGCGCGGCCTCGCCCGCAGACTTCACCCTGCAGCCCGGTGAGATGAACGCCGAGACCACCCGGCGGGTCACCCGCCTGGCCTCGGTGCTGCCCGACTCGGGTGGCGTGCAGAAGCTGTTGGTCGGCGCGAACCGCACCGTCGATCCGTGGTGTTCCCGCGACCCGTTCGGCACGGCCCCCGACCCCGACATCAAGTACTGCCTGCAGAAGGACGACTCCATCTCCCAGGAGTGGGTCCCGCAGGGCATCACCGGCGTCTCCGACGCCAAGGACAACGAGCTGTGGGGCGCCGCCGGGAACATCCAGCTCTTCGCCTCCTACGACGGCTGGGACCCGGGCCGGGAGGACGATCCCGACCCGTCGGCCGGCGACTGCACCGCGGCCGAGCTGGAGGCCGACGACGCCTGCAACCAGAAGGGCGTCCGGATCACCTTCGTGCAGAGCAGGACCAACCCGGCCACCGGCAGCCCCGAGATCAAGTACCGGCACGTCCTGCTGGGCTGGACGTACGTGAACTCCGCCGACCACGTCTCCTTCGACGGGCTGCACGCGGGCGAGTACCCGATCCAGAAGGGCGTCCACGCCGGCGGGATCGTCTGGTACGGCAACTACCTCTACGTCGCGGACACCCGCAACGGCCTGCGCGTCTTCGACATGCGCCACATCCTGGACCTGGACCCGGACGGCGACCCCAGCACGCACGACGAGATCGGCACCGACACCGACGGGGTGAGGACCACCTCGAACGTCGAGGACAAGACGAAGGTCGGGCGGCACGACAACGTCTGGTACAGCTTCGGCTACCGCTACGTCATGCCGCAGGTCGCGGCGTGGAAGTTCAAGGCGCCGCAGAGCAACCCCAAGGGCTCCTACGCCTGTGTCTCCACCGGCGCCCCGAAGAGCTCCTACATCTCCCTGGACCGCAGCACCGGCCCGGACCGCCTGATCATGGGTGAGTACTGCCGTCCGGAGAGTGGCTACCCCTCCACCGGCCGCATCGCCTCCTACCCGGTCGCGGCCCTGGAGGGTCGCTCCGCCGACGTCACCGCTGAAGGCTGGGCGAACTACCTGCCGCTCACGGGTGGCGGTGCCCAGGGCGCGGCGGCGTACGACGGCACGTTGTACGTGAACGAGTCCAAGGGGACGGACGAGCCCGGCAACCTGTGGCGCTACAAGTGGAGCGACGGCCGGTTGGTCCAGGACGGCCCGGCCGTCAAGACGGCCCGGGGCGCCGAGGACCTCTACATCGAGCGCGGCACGGGGCGGTTGTGGTCCCTCTCGGAGCACCGTCCGGGGTCGGCGAAGGACTGCACGGCGACCAAGGACCCGGCGGACCCGGACGGAACGGACTACTGCCAGCGTGTGCTCTACGCACACAAGCTGAGCGCGCTCGGTGGCTAAGCCGTCTCTTTCGGATCCTGCCGGCCGGGCTCGCCCGGCACGGCGGGATCCGAGAGAAGCGCCCTAACGGATGCCGGAGCGTACGCGGACCTCTCGGACCTCGGAGACCTCTCGGACCTCAGGGACCACGGGTACCTCGGCCACCGGGTTCGCTGCCGCCCCGGGGCGGTCCTGCTCGAAGGTCCGGAGCAGGTCCGCCGCCACGCTCACCGCGATCGTGGCCGGCTCCTTGCCGGTGATCTCGGTCATCCCGATCGGAGTCTTGATCCGGTCGATGGTGGCGGCGTCGTGACCGCCCTCGGTGGCCAGGCGCTTGCGGAACCGCACCCACTTGGCGGCGGAACCGATCAATCCGATCGAGCCGAGACCGGTGGTGCGCAAGGCGGCGTCGCACAGCGCGGCGTCCTCGGCGTGATCATGGGTCATGATCAGGACGTGGGCGCCGGGCGGCAGCTCCGTGAGCACCTCCTCCGGAAGCAGCGGCGTGTGGTGCACGTGGATCTGCGCCACCGCATCCGCGAGCACACCCAGCCGTTCGTCGGTGAGCATGTCGGACCGGGTGTCGATCAGGTGCAGATCGAGGTTGTGGCGGGCCAGGATGCGGGCCAGCTCCAGTCCGACGTGCCCGACGCCGAAGACGGCCACCGCCTGGACCACCGGCAGCGGTTCGAGGAGCAGGCTGACGGCACCGCCGCAGCACTGCACACCGTGGGGTCCGACGACCTTGTCGTTGAGGGCGAACTCCATCAGTTCCGGCTCCGGATCGGGCTCGACGTTGAGCTGGCGGGCCCGATCGATGGCGACGGCCTCGATGTTGCCGCCGCCGATCGAACCCCAGGTCTCGGTCTGTCCCACAACGAGCTTGGCACCGGCCCCACGGGGCGCGTGGCCGCGCACGGTCGCGACGGTCACGAGCACGCCGGGCTCCCGGCGTGCTCGCAACCGCGTGACCGCGGCGATCCAGGTCATGTCAGGCATTGCTCAAAGCGCTTGTGTCGGTACGGATCTCGCTGTCGTCCGAAGCGTGGCCGTCGCCGCTCCGCACGTCCGCCTTCTCGCGGACCGACTCGATCGCCCAGAAGACCGCCTCCGGCGTCGCGGGGGCGGCGAGTTCCACGCTGACCCCGGCGGGCCCGAACGACGCGGCCGCCTGGCGCAGCGCCTCGCGCACGCAGAACGCCAGCATCAGCGGAGGTTCGCCGACCGCCTTGGACCCGTACACCGCGCCCTCTTCGGTGGCGTTCTCCATCAGCGTGACGTTGAACTCCTCGGGCATCTCCGAGAAGCTCGGCAGCTTGTAGGTGCTCGCGGCCTGGGTCAGCAGCCGGCCGCGGTTCGGCCCGTCACTGGTGTCCCAGCGCATGTCCTCGAGCGTCAGCCAGCCCGCGCCCTGGACGAAACCGCCCTCGACCTGACCGATGTCGATCATCGGGGACAGGCTGTCGCCGACGTCGTGCACGATGTCCACCCGGCGGATGCGGTACCCGCCGGTAAAACCGTCGACCTCCACCTCGGCCGCGGCGGCGCCGTAGGAGAAGTACTTGAACGGGGAGCCCCTGAAGGTCTTCGCGTCCCAGTGCAGCCCCTCCGTCCGGTAGTAACCGGCCGCCGACAGCTGAACGCGCTGGAAGTACGCGGTGTGCACCAGGTCGTCCCAGGCCAGCTCCTTGTCGCTGCCCAGGGTGCGGGCGACACCATCGACGATGCGCACGTCCGAGGCGTTCGAACCCAGCCGGCTCGCGGCCACCTGCAGCAGCCGTTCGCGCAACTGCTCGCACGCGTTCTTCACCGCGCCACCGTTGAGGTCCGCACCGGAACTGGCGGCGGTGGCGGAGGTGTTGGGCACCTTGTCGGTACGCGTGGGCGCCAGTCGCACCTTGTGCAGCGGGATGCCCAGCGTGGTCGCGGCCACCTGCAGCATCTTGGTGTGCAGGCCCTGGCCCATCTCGGTGCCACCGTGGTTGATCAGGACGGAGCCGTCCTTGTAGATCAGCACCAGCGCGCCGGCCTGGTTGAAGGCCGTGAGGTTGAACGAGATGCCGAACTTGATGCCGGTGATCGCGAGCGCCCGCTTGGTGTGCGGGTGCGCGGCGTTGAAGGCCGCGATCTCGCGCTTGCGGTCGGCGATCCCGCCGTTGTTCTCGACCTGCTGCCAGACCGCGGCGATCCGTTCCGCCTGCGGGACCGGCTGGCCGTACGGCGTCGCCTGACCGAGACCCGGCTGGTAGAAGTTGCGCTTGCGCAGCTCCATCGCGTCCAGGCCGAGCAGCGGCGCGACCCGGCCCAGGATGTCCTCGATCACCAGCATGCCCTGCGGTCCGCCGAAGCCGCGGAAGGCCGTGTTGGAGACCTTGTTGGTCTTGGCGATGCGACCGGCGACCCGCGCGTTGGGGATCCAGTACGTGTTGTCGATATGGCACAGCGCGCGGGCACAGACCGGCTCGGACAGGTCCAGGCTCCAGCCGCCGTCCGCGGTCAGGATGGCATCCAGCGCCTGGATGCGCCCGTCGGCGTCGAATCCGATCTTCCAGTCGGCGTGGAACCCGTGCCGCTTGCCGGACATGGTGAGGTCCTGGGTGCGGTTGAGCCGCACCCGGACCGGCCGGCCGGTCAGCTTGGCACCGAGCGCGGCGATGGCCGCGAAGCCGTGCGGCTGCATCTCCTTGCCGCCGAAGCCGCCGCCCATCCGCAAGCACTGCACGGTCACCTCGTGGCTGTGCAGACCGAGGACGTGCGCGACGATCTCCTGGGTCTCCGAGGGGTGCTGGGTGCTGCTCTGGATGAACACCTGCTCGGCCTCGTCGATGTAGGCCAGCGCGGCGTGCGTCTCCAGGTAGAAGTGCTCCTGGTCGGAGAACTGGAACTCGCCGCTGAACACGTGCGCCGACTCGGCGAAGCCGGCGTCGATGTCGCCGGTCACCATCACGGGCCGGGCGCCGTGGAAGCTCTCGGCCGCGATCGCTTCCTTCAGCGTGATGATGGAGGGCAGTTCGTCGAGTTCCACCTCGACGGCCGCCGCACCGAGCCGAGCCGCCTCCAGGGTCTCACCGAGCACCCAGGCGACCGCGTGGCCGTGGAACATGACCTCGTCGGGGAAGAGCGGCTCGTCGTGCTTCATACCGGCGTCGTTGACGCCGGGCACGTCGGCGACGGTCAGTACGCGGACCACACCGGGCACGGCGAGCGCGGGCTCGGTGCGCAGCGCGGTGATCCTGCCCCGGGTCTTCATGACCTGGACGGGGTAGGCGTGCAGCGTGTCCTTGGTGCGGTACACCAGGTCATCGGTGTAGAGCGCGGTGCCGGTGACGTGCAGGACGGCACTTTCGTGCGGCATGGAGACGCCGACTACCGGCTTCTCGGGACGCTCGGACAAATGGCTCATGAAGACACCGCCTCGGTGGTTTGCGCGTGCAGCTTCAACAGGCTCTGGCCGAGCATCGCGGAACGGTAGACGGAGCTGGCACGGTGATCGCTCATCGGCGTGCCCTCACCCCGCAGCACCCGGGCCGCGGCCTCGACCGTCTCCGCCGACCACGGCTTGCCCTCCAGGGCAGCCTCGGTGGCGAGGGCACGGATCGGGGTGGCGGCCACGCCGCCCAGACCGATGCGGGCCTTGCGGACGATTCCGCCCTCGATGTCGAGCGCGAATCCGATCGCCACGCTGGAGATGTCGTCGAAGCGTCGCTTGGCGATCTTGTGGAAGGCCGTGACCGGCGACAGCGGCAGCGGGATGCGCACCGCGCGGATCAGTTCATCGGGGCGGCGCACGCTCTGCCGGTAGCCGGTGAAGTACTCCGCGAGCGGGACGACGCGCTCACCGTCGGCGTCGGCGAGCACCAGCGACGCCTCCAGGGCGAGCAGCACCGGCGGGCTGTCACCGATGGGGGAGCCGGTACCCAGATTGCCGCCGAGGGTGCCGCTGTTGCGGATGAGTCGGGAGGCGAACTGCGGGAACAGTTCGGCCAGCAGCGGGACGTCGCCGTCGAGGCGGCGTTCGATCTCGGTGAGCGTCACCGCCGCCCCGATCTCGATGTGGTCGGATTGGACGCGCAGCTCCCGGAGCTCGGGCAGCCGGTCGATGGCGACCACGCACTCGGCCCGGCGGGAGCGGATGTTCACCTCGACGCCGTAGTCGGTGGAGCCGGCGACCACGACTGCGTCGGGCCGCTCGCGCAGCAGTTGCAGCGTTTCGGCCAGGGTGTCCTTCCGCAGGAACGTGGCGCCGTCCTGGGTGTACTCGGTGGCGACCGGCGCGGGCGGGTCCTGCTCGCGACGCTGCGCCAGGGGGTCGTCCTCGGTGGGCTCACCGACCGCGAAGGCGGCGTCGCGGATCGGGCGGTAGCCGGTGCAGCGGCACAGGTTGCCGCTCAGCGAGTGCAGGTCGAAGCCGTTCGGACCGTGCTCGGCGTCGCCGGCGTCGCTGCCGTCGGCAGGCTCGGCGTGTGCGCAGCGGTCGGGCCGGTAGTACTCGGAGGCCATGCTGCAGATGAACCCGGGGGTGCAGTAACCGCATTGGGAGCCGCCGCGGACCGCCATCTCCTCCTGTACCGGGTGCAGCGTGGGCCGCGTACCGGGTTCGCCGACCGTGGCGAGACCTTCGGAGGTGATGATCTCCTGGCCGTCCAGCGCCGCGGCCGGCACCAGACACGCGTTGACGGCCACCCAGTCGGTGGGCTTGTTCACGCCGGGACGGGCCACCAGGACCGAACAGGCGCCGCACTCACCCTCGGCGCAGCCCTCCTTGGTACCGGTGAGGCCTCGCTCGCGCAGGAGGTCGAGCACAGTGGTGTGGGGTGCAGCCGGGGAAAGCGGTGTCTCTTTCCCGTTGACGGTGATCCGCGCCGCTACCATGGCACATCCTCATTTCCGCGCATGGTCGAGCTGATTATGCTAGTAGCCATTTCAGGGGCTTTCTATTTCGCTGGCGCAGCCCGAGGAAGAATCCGGGGCGCGACTCGGCACGCGACGACGTGCCGCAGGCGGTGTGAGAAATCGAAAGATGCCGGGGCCGCAGAAGGGCACACCGGAGAAGAGGGCTGTTCAGCAGCCGTGTGCTACGAGACCCGGAGTCCAGGCGATCTGATGTGCGGGGCGGTGCAGTTCGGAGATGATCGACATCCGACTTCGCCTCCTCCATCAGTTCACGGGCCGGTCGGCTCGAAGTTACGTTGCCGCAGGTCCATCGGTCAAGCCACCGTGCGGAGACCATGTGGGTCCGCCGAAATCCGGGCCGCCGGCGGGGCGACGCGAGGCCGGATCCGGTAGATCGAGACGCTGTCCGGAATGTGACGTATCGACCGGCCGAGGCGTCGAACGGCCGGTGGCACCGGAGCCCCACGCGTTCACCGCTGTCCCGCGGCCGGGCTGCGGGCTGTCCCGCGCTCCGGCGGGCGGGTCGCCGCGGCGGGCCGTGGATACGCACCTGAGGCGGCCTCACGCGTCCCGAGTGCACCGTCCACCCCATGCCTTACACCTTGACGGTGCCGCGGGTACCCCGGGTGTGGTGTGGGGCCCGGTCGACGGCGCGACCAGGGCTCGATCGGTGCGGTGGGTGACGACGTCGGAGGTGCGGCCGCACCGGGGGGCGGATTCCCGCCACGGCCGGGAGGCCGAGGTGGTCGGCAGGCCGAGGCGGCCGGGCCGGAACTGCCGCCGACGCGGGGGCCGTCGTCGCACCCGCGTCAAGGAAGTCTTGACAGAGCGGGCGTGTCAAGGTTCTCTTGACACATGTCGATCTTGAAGCTGGCGCCCTCCTCCGAGGAGGGCGCCCCTCGCTCCACCACAGCCCCCACCACGGCTGCCCTGCTGCCGCTCGCGGTGATGCTGCCCGCGGTGACGGTCATGTTCCACGACCGGTTCGGGGTTGCCGCCTCGGTCGCCCTGGTCGTCGTGTCCCTCGTACTGGTCGCAGCCGGAGGCGCCCTGGTGGCCCGTACCGCGGCACGGGCCGATGCCGACGCGATCCGCGCCCGCCGCGACGCGGACGTGCTCGACGCGCTGGAACCTCTCGCCGGCGCCCGGCGATGAGCGACGTACCCCTGCTCGGCCCCCTGGAGGCAGCCAGGATCCGCGAGGGCATCGCGGCGGCCGTGATCGGCGCCCCCGAGGGCCTGGCCGACGCGCTCGAACACGACGCGGACGGTTATCTGCGCCTGGTGGACGCCTCGCGGGTCGGAGCCGAGGAGGCGAGCCGGCTCCTGCGTGAGGCCGTGCAGGGTGCCAGGGCCGCCGGACACAGCTGGGAAACGGTGGGCCGCATCCTGGGAGTGAGCCGGCAGGCCGCCCAGCAGAGGTTCGCCGGGGCGCCCGCGCCCGGTGCGCCGACCGGTGGTGGGGCGGGCACCGCGGAGCGCCGCATCCTCAGTCCGCTGACCGCGTTCAACGAGATGGCCGCCCTGGAGGAGGCCGGACGCGACGGATGGCACCTCGTCGGCTACGGATCCTTCTTTCATGAGGTGGAGGCCTCCGCGCACCCGTGGGAGCACTGCCGTGTGACGCTCTCCGCCGGCGGCCGCCACCGGCGGATGGAGGCGGAGGGCTGGATCCCCGTCGGCGCGGGCTGGTTCCCCTGGCGCTACTACAAGCGGCCGCTCGGCCCCGACCGCAAGGCGGCCCGGTGACCGTCCCGGCCCGCCGGTCAGGCAGAACCGGGACGGCCACCGTCGCGGCAGGGGGTCAGGGGGTCAGGGGGTCTGGAGCTTGTCCACGATCCACGCGCCGAGTTCCTCGGTGATGACCGTGTGTCCTTGGTTCTCGCTCGCGCACATGAAGTGGTCGAGCTCGCTGTCGGCGGGGTCGATCTTGCTGTAGAGCGCGTCGCGGTCGTCGATCTCGCCGGCCGCCACGGCGCTGACGCTGGGCACGAACGTGGTCGCGTTGTACGTGAGTTCCGCGGGCTCGCCTTCGAGGAGCCCGGCCAGCATGGCGGCGGTGCCGAAGTTGGCGGGGCGGCCCGGCAGGTTCAGAGCCTCGGGGAAGAGCCCACCGGGAGCGCCGTCGATGTCGGGCAGTCCGCTGGTGGTGATCGGGATCTCGGGGGATCCGGTCTTCTTCAGGATGGCGACGATCTGCTCGCGCGTGTCCTGGGTGTCCAGCCGGGTGCCCGTCAGCTCCGTACCGGTGGTGCGCATCGCCGTCACGCCGGCCGGAATGTTGTTCCCGGCACCGGTGCCCGTGCCGTTGGCGACCCCGAGCCGCCGCACGCCGGGGGGCCAGCTGCCCACCCGCTCCAGTTCCGCGAGGAAGTCCGTGCGGGCCTGGTCCTGCTGGGCCTCCGCGGTGACGCTCTCGATGTGCCAGCGCAGCAACTGCCTGGCGGCCGCGCTGTTGACCATCCGCGAGAAGCTGCTGAGGAGTTCGCCGAATCCGGGGAGGGCACCCCAGTTGTCCTTCACGAAGTGCGCGAACGCCTGTACCGAGATGGGCAGCCAGGCTCCGCTGTGCGGGGTGTCGTAGGAGAGGAAGGTCGCGGTCTGGTGGTCGTCACCGTCATGGTGCATCTTGGCCAGGGCGTACCGGGTGACCAGCCCTCCCATGCTGAAGCCGCCGACCGTCAGCTTGGCCGAACCTTCGCGGTCGTCGATCGTCTTCTCGATGCACTCGATCGCCACGTCGGCGTTGTCGATGATGGACGCCGACCGCTCCTCGAAGCCCAGGAGCACCAGGTCGAAGCCCGCCTCACGCAGCTTGGAGATGAAGGGGTACTCGCCGTTCTCCAAGCCGTTCCACAGGGCGTCGGGATCGCTCTTGCCGGAGGAGAACCCGTCGGCGAGGATCACCGGCTTCCTGACCCGGGTCTGGCCCGGGCTGCTGTAGAACACCCAGGCGGTGCCCCCTTCGAGGGGCCACTCGGCGTCCCACGCGCTTGCCCTCGGGTAGTGGGGCTGGACGCCCGGGAAGGTGTTGTCCCAGATGCTCACAACAGGCATGGACATGTGGTCCGGCTCCTCTGTCTCGTGGTGCGGTACAGCCCGCCCCCGGGACGGGGGGCGCGGCGGGGGCCGCCCCGGGTCACGGCGCGAAACACGCTCGGGGGCGGCCTGCACATGCCGGCGGCCTCGTGCCGAGGTCATGTGCGGAACCGGAACCATGATCCCGAAGCGAGTAGCCCAAAACCACCGAATACCGACCATGTCACTCGTACGTGGAATGTGGTTTCGTCGCAGGTCACAGGGCTGCAAGGGAAGAAACGATGATGCGGGCCCGACACGGACCCGACACGGTGCCGCCGGGGGCGCAGACGGTGGTCGCCCGCTCTTCGCGGGCCTGGCGGTGAGCGCAGCGGGATGCTTAAGAGCAGATCAACTGAACCTTAAAGATGCCTGTGGTCTCTTCGCCCCGCGTCGATCGAGGCCGTCGGTACGAGTGCCCTGCACACGGCGACCGCCCGGGGCCCCGGGGCCGTGACCTGCTTCTTCGGACGTACTCCCATCAGTCACGAGCCCCGCGGCGGCTCGCCGCACAGAGCTCCAAACCTCCTCGCGGCCCGATTCGTAAAAAGGCAACAGGACTGAACTCCCTTGAGAAGTCGGCCGTATGCAGGACGTCAGGGGGACAACGTCCATCGGATCGAGGAGTGCCAAGTGTCCAGAAAACGGACCATGAGTCTCAAGAAGAAGTTCGTGCTCTCTGCCGTCGCGGGAGCCCTGGTGATCGGTGGGGTCGCCGCCACGGTGGCGATCGGCAATGCCGCAGTCCCTGACGTGGTGTGTCAGGGGTCGACGGTGACGTTGTCGGGTGAGGCGGGTGCGCCGGCCGCGTCGAGC
>NZ_JBGBPT010000046.1:12091-40983 GCF_041106355.1 Streptomyces sp. BF23-19
GGGACGTTCCCGGTGGGGACGAAGTTGAAGGTGACGAACCTGGACAACGGTCAGGCGACGACCGTGACGGTGAACGGTCCGTCGGGTAGTTGTGTGCTGTTGAACAATGCGGCGTTCGAGAAGGTGCGGGAGCCGGGGAAGAACCTGATCCGGCGGGCGCGTATCGAGAAGGTGGGTGGTGGCGGTGACGCGGCCGCCCCCGCGGCGTCTGCGGCAGGTGCGTCCGGTGCGGCGGGTGGTGCGGCTGTGCAGGTGCCGCCGGCGACCGGTGAGGTGGTGTGTCAGGGGTCGACGGTGACGTTGTCGGGTGAGGCGGGTGCGCCGGCCGCGTCGAGCGGGACGTTCCCGGTGGGGACGAAGTTGAAGGTGACGAACCTGGACAACGGTCAGGCGACGACCGTGACGGTGAACGGCCCGTCAGGCAGCTGTGTCCTGCTCAACAACGCCGCCTTCGACACGGTGCGCGAGCCGGGCAAGAACCTGATCCGGCGGGCACGCATCGAACGCGTGGGCTGAGCGACCGACGCTACGGCGGGGACGGCACGGAGCGTGCCGTCCCCGCCGACTCCACGCGCGCGGTCGGCCGTGACGCGTGGCCGAGTGGACAGGGACGGACAGGACTGGACGGTGCTCGCCTCTGCCGGGCATGGATAGTGGACACCGTCCGCGCCGAGTCTGTCTGCCATGAACCTTGGACGCACGAAGGGTGGACCGCCCGCCCCACCTCGCGCGGGGTCCGCACTCGCGGCCGGCGGCACCACCTGGGTGGTCAACGCCTACGGCCTGGCGTTCGGCGCGCGGCTGCCGGCCGGAGGCCGGGAAGGTGACCTGCTCGGCCGCCGCCGGGTGCTGCTCGCCGGCCTCGCGGTATTCGCCGGGGCCTCGCCGGGCCTGCTGATCGCCGCCCGTGCCGTGCAGGGCGCCGGCGCCGCCGTGATCGCCCCGGCCGCGCTCGCCTTGGCGCTCGACCTGTTCCCGCCCGCCCCCGGCCGGGGCAGAGCCCTGGGCTTGTGGGGCGCCAACTTCGGCGGCGGGGGAGCGGGCGGCGTACCCCTGGGCGGTGTGCTCACCCAGGCGTGGGGCCGGCCGTGGGTCCTCGCTGTCGCGCTCGGGACGGCGCCGGTCCTCATCGCCGTGTCGACGCCCGTGCCCCGGGCCACCGACCGCGCATCCGGGCGGTTCGGTCTGCTGGGAACGGCGACCGTCACCCTCACCCTCGCCCTGATGAGCTCGGTCTGGGCATCGACCGCGGCACGCGCCACCGGCTGGACGGACGCCGGGGTGCTGACCGCCCTCATGGGGGCCGTCGTGCTGCTCGTCCTCTTCGCTCTGGTCGGACGCCGCCGACCGCACCGCCCTGATCCCGCCCAGGCTGTTCACGACCGGATCGACCGGGCCCGACTGAACGTCCGCGAACTCGTCCCCGGGAAGCGGATCGTCTGGGGCGGGACCGTCGAGGGCATCGTGGGCATCCACGTCTGGGCCGTCGAACGGTCCGACGCCAGGGTCGTCGTCCACACCGAGGAGTCCTGGAGCGGAGAGCCCGTCGAGGCCGCGGTCGAAGAAGAACTCGCCGCCGCGCTCATGGGATCCCCGCAGGGCCGGCTCGACTGCCTCAAGGCACGCGCCGAGCAGCCCATCTGAGGCCTCGGTGGGCGTTCGCCGGTCATCGCCGTGCGGCGCGCTTCACCCCCGTCACCCCACTACCCCGTCACCCCCACTACCCCGTCACCCCACTACTCCGCTTCCCCGTCACCCTGCCGTCCTCGATGGAGGTCTCCACCTTGTCCAGCTCCGCAACCATGTCGCCGCCCGTCGTCCATGCCCGCCCCAGCGGTCGCCCCCGTGAGGTCGACAACCGCGCGGCCTACCTCAGCTTCGGACTCGCCTACGTACTCGGCCACGGCGCGGCCGCGGCTTCCCAGGGCGCCGACCCCTTGCTCGACTTGCCCGGCTGGCTGCCCATGACGCTCCTCGGCGGCGGGCTCGTGGTCGGCATCGTGCTGACCACCATGGCCGCCCTGCGGGCCCAGCTCGGAGCCACGGCACCGGAGATCCTGTCCGGCCGGCTGCTCGGCGCCGCCTGGATCGCCGCTTTCACCGCCCTGTTCCTCGCCATCACCGGACTCTCCTCCGTACTCGAACAGCCGGAACTCCAGTCCGTCCTCTGGCCCGCCGGCTCCGGTCTGATCGTCGGCCTGCTCTACCTCGCCGAAGGCGCCGTACGCCACAACCTGCTGCACTACGCCCTCGGTATCTGGCTCGCCCTGACCTCCACCGCGGCACTCTGGCTCACCACTCCCGGCCTGTACTGGGTCCTCGCTGTCGCGGGCGGCGGCGCCTACTTCCTCGCCGCGGCCCTCGAACACCGCCGCCTCCACCTCCTCGCGGGACGCCCCCGCGTCTGACGGCCGGCTCCTCGGCCCGTCAGGGCCGCAAGCCGGCCCGCCTGAGGGCGATCTCGGAGAGATCGGCGATGACCTGCTGGTCCCCGCGCCGCCAGGCGTCGGCGAGACCGCCCTCAGGCGCGGGGAGCGCGGCGAGGTCGCTGAGCCGGCCGGTGAGGGCGCGCAGGGCGAGCAGGTCGGCACCTCCGGGCGCGTCGAGGAGGCGCCGCATGATCATGCTGCGCCGGATCCAACGCAGCCGGGCGGGGAGCCACAGCAGCAGGACGAAGGCCACCGGGACGACGATCAGCGCCAGTGTGGTCAGGGTGGCCACCTGGCTGACGGCGTCCTGGAGCGACTGTCCGGCGTCGGCGATCCCGGTACTGGCGTCGGCAGCGGACTGCAGCGGCTTCTTCAGAAGATCGCCGACGAACGGCACGTTCGAGGCCGCGTCGCCGGCGTTGCCGAGCTCGGTGGCGAGGCTGTCGCCCGAGCTTTCGACCCTCCGGCCCGGCTCGGCCAGCAGCATGATGGCGTCGTGGACGGTCAGGGCGAACCACACGGCGGCGGCCATGAGGCCCGCCGCGATCAGGTCCGCGAGGATCTGGCGGTTCCGACGTGCTGGAGTCTGTGCGTAGAGGCGCATCGGCGGGCTCCCGTTCGGGTCGGACGTCGAGGAGGACCGGCCCCGCCGGGTGAGGCTCGGCCGGTCGTTCGACCGTACGCCTGACTCCCCCTTCGCACCGGGTTCTGTGGACGAACGTCCGCGCCACGACGCCTGGTCGGCGCACCGGGAGCTCGCAGGACGCCGTACGGAGCCGAGCCGGAGGGATACCTTCAGCAGCTCGTCACGCGACGGGGGTTGAGTGAGCCCTTCGACGACGGCTCCGAGGGCTTGCCGTGCGTGCTGTCGGAGGACGTCACCGCCTTCATGACCGACCCGGCGCTGCCCCCGTGGGCGATGGGCCCGGTCGTGGCCGCGATGGTGGAGATCGGCGAGACCCGAGGGCTCGTCGCCGGAAGCACGGTGGCGGAGGATTGGCCGGAATGCCGGCTCCTGCCGCTCGGCGAGGACGGGGCGCTGGGCATCATCGAGTACGTGATCGCCAAGGACGCCGTCCCGCCGCAGGTGATCGTGACCCGCGTCCTGCTGTACTGAACACCTGCACAGCGCGGGCGGAACGGCTCCGGTTCAGCAGCCCGGACGGGATACGCCGAGAATCGCGTTCAGGGGACGCTCCGGCGGTCGACGCCTTCCTCGGCCGGGCGGCCCGGCACCGCAAGTACGCCGACGATCCCCGATACCGCCCCGACGTCATCACCGACGACCACGACGCGTGATCCATGTTTCGCCACGGCCCTGAAGGGCGGGGGCCGCGCATCCGGCGGACCGCGTCGGCCACGAGCCCGACCGCTCGGTCCCCGCCTGCCCGAGGCACGGGCGGATGCCTTCGAAGCCGAGCATGACGTGGAACTTCCACAGCCTTATCGCGACTTCCTCATCAGCATGGGCGGCAGCGGCGCGTCCCCGTACTACGGACTGATCCCGCTGGACGGCTGCACCCTCTTCACCATGAACCGCGCGGCTTTCGACACCGGCACACGAGGATTCACTCGGGCCCACCGCCCCACCCGCGACGGTGACCTCTTCTTGGCCGTCATCGAATGCGGCTGCAGCGACCTCGCCCTCATCGGCGTGACCGGCCCTCTCACCGGCCACGTGCTCATCGGCAACGCCGACGGCTTCTGGGGCCCGAACGTCTCATCGGCCCCGGACTTCCTCGCCTGGTACGAGCGATGGCTCGACCACATGGCCGCCGGACGGGACAACCGAGCCCTGGCCCTCACCTCGCCGCGCCTCCACAGGCGTACCGCATGGCACCAAAGATCTGACGACAAGTCGCCATCCTTCTGTGGAAAACGAGTCGGTGCCGATGCCACACCCGGAACTCCTCACCTGTCGACAGCGGCCTCGTCCCCTACAGTGCGGAAGCTATGACGGCACCTTCACCCTTCACCTTCGTGCGCCACACGGACGGGCTCCGCCACCGCTTCGACCATGCCGGCGAGCGCAACGGCCGCCCCGCCTTCCGCCGAACGGACGGCCAGGTGTGGTGCTTCTGGTCGCCGACCGACGGCTGGCATTGCGAGATCGCCGACGGCCTCGTCACCGCCCATCCCCTCAACGGCCACGCCGACACACCCGAACCCCCGGCCACCGTCTGGCGCAGCTTCAAGAACGACCGCTCGTACCTCTACGACCTGAAGCGTGATCCGCCGAACAGTGCCTGATGTGCTGCCAGGATCGGCTCCGACCCGCAAGGCGGTCCGGCAAGGGCACCCCGATCCTCACAGGTGTCGAGGCCGAACTAGTCTTCGGATCATGGCCTTACGACCTGACGAGTTCTACGACCACGCGCGTGCCGCCGCGGATGACGAGCGCCGGCTCCCGCTCGCCCGCATGACCGGGTGGGACATCAGCCCGTTCGAGCCGGACGGATTGCGCGTCGCGCCGCTGCGCCCTCCGGTTCTGCCCGAGCCTCCGCGACACGGCGAGGACCCCGCCGACTGCGGGGCGTGCCGTGACCGGGACGAAGGCATCTGGTTCAACGACGGTTGGCGGCTCTCCCGGATCACGGGAGTCGGTGTGCCGCTGGTGCTCATGCTGCATCCGCGTGAGCACCATGACATGGCTGACCTGCCCGATGAACTGGCGGCCGAGCTGGGGGTCCTGTCCACGCACATCGTCCGCCACGTACAGGCTCTGCCACACATCTCGCGAGCCCACGTCTACCGCATCGGGGACGGTGGCGCACACCTGCACATCTGGTTCTTCGCCCGGCCCGAGGGACAGACCCAACTGTACGGATCTTGGCTGCCCGTCTGGGACGATCTGCTACCGGAATACCCCGCAGATGTCGCGGAGGCGGACGCGGCGATCGTGGCGGACGCACTGGTCGCCTCCCTCGGAGGTCGCCGCTCGGCTGCCGACGAATCGCCGCACGACTGACTGCCAGCGGACAGGCCCGGTACCCCTTCGACTTCGACAAGATCGCGAGCCGCGGTAGGGGCCAGGCTTTGCCGAACGGTCAGCCGACGATCGGCCCTGCTCAGATAGCTTTTCGGCATCCGTTGAAAGTGATGCACGGGCTGCTTGCGCCACGGTGGAAGCAGCCCGACGGGAGGCATGCGATGAGTTCGATCAACGTCCTGGAGGCGGCCGCCGCGCTGCCGGCCGCCTGGAGTTCCTCCTCCTTGGGAGAGGTGGGGGCGGCCTGCGTGAAAGTCCTGCGGATGGACGGCAGCCCGGTCCAGGAAGAGGCGCACGGGGCCGACGAGATACTGCTGGTGCTCGACGGGCGGATGGAACTGCTGGTGGAGGGCGTCGAGGTCGCCGTGGAGACAGGCGAGATGTACCGGGTGCCGGCGGGCGCCCGACATGCTGTCGGCCCCGGTAGCCACGGCACGTTGGTGATCGTGGAGGAGCCCGCGGCGTGAACGGTTCCACCGCGGCCGGTGGTTCATTGCCCAGCGCGCACCTGCCCCGGCTGTGTACCGTCCACCCGGTGAATGACTACCTCGCTCGTGCGCCGGAGGGGCTCTCCCGGCGGGCTCAGTACTTCGTCGGGGTCCACGGGCTACGGGTCGAGGGCTTGGGGGCCGCACAGTACCGGGGTCACTGGCTGGAGCGCGGGACCCCCGAAGCGGTGCTCGACAGGGTCGAGGCCTTCGATGAGCAGTGGGGTGGCATGGTCCTGCCGCCGGCTCCGACGTACAACGGCGGGCCGAAGACGTTCTGCCCCGACACGCCGGAGGCGGCGCCATCGGATGGTTGGTGGTTCCGGGCGGGAGACCAGCGGGCGGCGGTCCCCTACGCCTTCATGATCGGTCCCCGTGGCGAGTTCGGTCTCGGCACATCGCGGTGGGTGCCCCTGCACGCGAGCGTCGACGGATGGGTCGAGTCGGCCGCGCTCGCCCATCACGCGGCCATGTGCGCGAAACAGATCACCAAGGTCACCGGCGATGACGTCGATGCCCTTGAGCTCGGGTCCTACGAACCGGTTGCGGAGGTGGAAGGGCTGGCTGACACCTGGTGGCGAGGCACGGACTCGCTGATCGCGGTCTATACCGGCCAGGCCGAGTTCTTCTCCAGACCTGACTGCCGGACCGCCGTCATCTACTCCGGCCTCGACAACTGGGGCCTGCACGGCTGAGCGGACACTCCTGACACGGAGCCGCAAGCGTCGGTCGGGCGATCCCGGCGTCGCCCGGTCGGCTGCGCCGTACGGATGGACTCGGGCCGTACGCCGCCGGGCTCGGGGTCTCGTAGCGCGCGGCGGCCTACCTTCGCACTGCTCGACCACCCCTCCACGAAAGGCAGTACTCGTGCGATCCATCCGTTGCGCCCTGACCGCTCTCGCCGCTGGTGGCATTCTCCTGGCGGGTGCGTCAGCGGCCTCCGCCGACGACGCCTTCACCATCTACGCACCGGTCAGCAACACGTACTCCATCGTCTTCGGCGACCTGAATCAGGTGGCCGGTGACGACGTCTTCAACGCCGGCCACGACAACACGGTCGGCTCCCACAACGGCGCGGCGCCGGCCGGCGACATCGGCATGGCGACCATGCCCGGGACCCAGATCATGAGCAACGACGCCCTGATGCAGCGTGCCGCCGGCCAGTGGACCGGCAGCATCATCGGCAAGTAGTTCCCGCCGGCTCCCGATACCGAAGGTCCGGCGGCGGCATCCGCGGACTCGCGAAGCCGCGAACTCGCCTGCTTCGCACCGTCGGAAGAGAGACGAAGGTGTGAGGGCCGCTACCCCCGGGCGGGGTGACGGCCCTTCCCCAAAGAAATTCTGCAAAAATACTTTTGGAAAGCTTCCGGGGAGCTCTAGCCTTCCTGCATGGTCAGCGAAGAGCACAGGCGCGTCCTTGATCCTGAGCGGGACGCCGCGGCCCTGAAGGCACTCACGCACCCGTTGCGCATTCGCCTGCTCGGGTTGCTCAGGCAGGACGGCCCGGCCACCGCGAGTGAGCTCGGGGTCAGGACGGGGGAGTCGTCCGCCTCCACCAGCTATCACCTGCGCGTCCTGGCGAAGTACGCGTTCGTCGCCGAGGCCGAGCACCGGGACGGCCGGGAGCGACGCTGGCAGGCGGTGCACTCCTTGACCGCCTGGAGCAACGAGTCGATGGAATCCTCGCCCGACAGCCGCGCCTTGCTCACCCTGTCGCGCCGGGTCCAGATCGAGCACCTGGAGACTTCTCTCGTCCAGCACGAGACCGACATGGCCGACGGCCGACTGGCGCAGGAGTGGGTGGAGCCGTCCGGGATCAGCGACCTGATGCCCCGTCTGACACCCGAATCGCTCACCGAACTCCGAGAGGTGTTCGACCGCAAGCTCGAAGAACTGACCGCCCGCGACACGGCGGATCCTCGTGCGAGGCAGGTCGTACTCCTCATGGCCGGGCTGGCCCTCGCACCACGCGACTCCGGCGCGGCCCGGGACGTCCCGGGCCCGGCGCAGACGCCGACCCAGACACCGACGCCGACGCGTACGGACTCCGACACCGGCGCCAACACGGGTACCGACACCGAGGACGCGTCATGAACGGGCCGTTGGACATACCCACCGCACGCCGCCGCTACATCACGGTCTGCGCGCTCTTCTGGCTGCCGCTGGGACTGAGTCTCGCTCCCCTGATCCTGCTGCTCACCGAACGTGGCATGACGATGGCGGCGATCGCGGGCCTGTTCGCCGCGCACTCGCTGACGGCCGCGGCACTGGAACTGCCCACCGGGGGACTGGCCGACGTCCTGGGGCGTCGCGTCGTCCTGGTCGCCGCGGGCCTGCTGAACCTGACCGCCCTGGCCCTCGTAGGCCTGGGCTCCGCTCCCTGGCTGCTCGGCCTGGGCATGGTGCTGATGGGTGCGGGCCGTGCCCTGTCGAGCGGGCCGGCCGAAGCCTGGTACGTCGACACCGTCCACGCGGACTCCGGCCCCGGCGCCGATCTGCGCACCGGCCTGGCCGCCGGCTCCTCCGCCACGTCCGCCGCGCTCGCCGCGGGAACCCTGCTGGGCGGCGCCCTTCCCTGGCTGCTCGGAGTCGGCCCCGACCTCGGGGCCCGCCTGAGCGAGGCTTCCTACGGGCTGGTACTGCCTCTCTCCGCGCCGCTGTTGCTGGGCTCGGCGGTCGAGATCGCCTTCGTGCTGTACGTCTTGACGGCCCTGCCCGAGCCGCCCCGGCCGACGGTTGCCCTGCGCGACGTATTGCGCGGCGTCCCGGCCACCGTCGTGGACGGCCTGCGTCTGGGCGGTCGGGACACGCTGGTCCGCCGGGTGTTCCTCAGCGCGGGCGCGGCCGGCGGCGCGCTGGTCGCGATCGAACTGCTCATGCCGGGGCGCGCCGCGGCCGTCACCGGGGCATCGGAGTCAGCGGCGGTGCTCTTCGCCGCGCTGGCCTGCGCCGGATTCATCTGCTCCGGTTTCGGCAGCCATCTTGCTCCGCTGACCGCCCGGTTGGCCGGCAGCGGCGAGCGTGCGGTCATGGCGAGCCTCGGCATCGGCGCGGGCGGCCTGCTCCTGCTCGGCGCCACCGCGGGTTCCACGGGAGTGGGCGCCCTGGTCCTCTCGGCCACCGGCTACGGCCTGGTCTACCTCGGACTCGGGGCGGCGGGACCGAACGAGAACGACATCCTGCACCGCCGTGTCGCCAGTACGGGCCGGGCCACCGCCTTGTCGGTCCAGTCCCTCGTCCTGCAGTTGGTGGGAGCACTCGCCGGCCTGGTCATCGGCGTGCTCCGGCCAGGCCCGGTGCCCTGGCTACTGGCCGGCGGCGTACTGCTCGCGGGATCCCTCCTGTGGCTCCGCCGCAGCGGGCCCACACCGCCGACTCCGGCGGCGACACCTCAGCCACCCGTGGCGTGCCCCTCCGCGGCACAGGACGAGGCCGCCTCCACGAGCTGACCGGAACCCACACTCTCGGAGCCGAAGTCGAGCAGGGGCCGGACGACACCGATGGCGCGCGACGGCTTCGTTCCCGACAGGCCACGGCGCGCGCTTCGGGCCGGACCGTTTCACCGTTCCCGCGTCGTCCGTTCGGCACGCTGCCCGCGTGGTCCGGGCGAGGCGGTGTGGTCAGGGCACCGGCCCGGCGGCACACTGGAGTTCCACGCCCCGCAGCGCCAGGAGTGACGTGCCCGTCCCGATCATCATCGACTGCGATCCCGGACACGACGACGCCCTCGCGATCATGCTGGCCGCCGCGGACCCGGCGCTGGACCTGCTCGCCATCACCACGGTCGCGGGAAATCAGACCCTCGACAAGACCACGCTCAACGCCCGCCGGGTCTGCACGGTCGCCGGCATCACGGACGTTCCCATCGCCGCGGGTTGCGACCGGCCGCTCGTCCAGCCGCTCGGCGTGGCCGCCGACGTGCACGGGGTCAGCGGCCTGGACGGGCCGATGTTCCCGGCCCCCACGGTGGATGTCGTTCCGGAGCACGCCGTGGACCTCATCCATCGGCTGCTGGCCGAGCACCCCGAGCCGGTCACCCTGGTCCCGACCGCGCCGCTGACCAACATCGCCCTGCTGCTGACGCGGTACCCGCAGGACACCTCCCGCATCCGCGAGATCGTCCTGATGGGCGGTTCGACGGAGCGGGGAAACCGGACCCCGGCCGCCGAGTTCAACATCCTCACCGATCCGGAGGCCGCCGACATCGTCTTCCGCTCGGGGGTGCCGGTCACCATGTGCGGGCTCAACGTCACGCACCAGGCACTGGCCACCCCCGAGGTGGTAGCCCGCTTCGTGGCCCTGGGCACGCCCCTCGGGCAGACCTGCGCCGACCTGATGGCCTATTTCGGTGCCGCCTACCGCGAGTTGTGGGGGTTCTCCAGTCCGCCGCTGCATGACCCCGTGGCGGTGGCCCGGGTCATCGATCCCGGGCTGGTGCACTGCGTGGACGCCCAGGTCGCCGTGGAGTTGTACGGCCGGTACACGCGCGGCGCCACCGTGGTGGACCTGCACCGTTCCACGGGCCGCCCGATCAACGCGCGCGTGGCCGTGACCTTGGAGACCGGCGCGTTCTGGGACCGCATGGTCGCCGCCGTCGCGGTTCTCGGCGCGCGTGTCCACGGGCCGACGTCCCCCTGACCGGCGAGCCCGCCCGGTACGGGCGGGCGGCTGCCAGGTCAGCGGCGCCGGGCGATGGTGAGCCCGTCGCGCACCGGGATCATCACCGACTCCACCCGCTCGTCGACCGTGATCAGGTCGTTCAGCTGACGCATCGCCAGGTGGGGTTCCTCCTGGTAGGTGGGATCGAGGACGCGGCCGCCGAGGAAGACGTTGTCCAGCACCACCAGCCCGCCCGGTCGCAGTCGGCGCACGATCTCCTCGTAGTACAGGGGGTAGTTGTGCTTGTCGGCGTCGATGAACGCGATGTCGATGACCGGCTCGGCGTCGAGCGCGCGCAGCGTCTCCAGCGCGGGGGCGATACGCAGGTCGATCCGGTCGGCTACGCCCGCGCGCTCCCAGTACGGCCGTCCGACCGCCGTCCACTCCTCGCTGACGTCGCAGGCGAGCAGGCGGCCGCCGTCGGCCAGGCCGCGGGCGATGCAGAGGGCCGAGTAGCCGGTGAAGACGCCGACCTCGACCGCGAAGCGGGCGCCGGTGAGTCGGGTCAGCATCGTGAGCAGCGCGCCCTCGTCGGAGGAGATCTGCATGTGCGCGGCGCCGGCGGTGGCCTCGCGGGTGGCCATGGCCAGCTCGCCGAGAATCTCGTCGGCCGGGGTGTGGTGGCTGAGCAGGTACTCGCCGATCACGGGGTGCGTGGGCTCCAGATCGCCCCCGTCGATCGCGGTGCTCCACTCGACGGCGAGTTCCTCCTGCGTGGCGAAGCGCACCAGATGGCGGGTGATGACGTCCTGGACCTGGGCCAGCGACTCGGTGTCGACCGCGGTGGCGGTCAGCACCAGCTGATCCGGCGTGGGTGTGAGGCTGCAGGTTCCGGCGGTCAACCTGATCACGCCGCGACCCTCAGGGGTGAGGCTGGTGGTGACCTTGTGGCCCATGTGCGAGACGAGCTGCTTGACGTAGCGAGCGGGGCGGGTGGTGGCGACACGAGCTGTGGCGAGGGGCATCTGACTCCTGAGGTCTCTCCGTTAAGTGGCGAGAATCCTCGCCACTTCTTCGATGAGGGGATTCTGGGGCCGGCGAGGCGAAGTTGTCAAAAGTGTTTAGGTTCGTGGACACTTTTACCCATGGCAGAAAAGCAGCCACCCGCGCCCACGTCCGCTCACGGGAGCGACACGGACCAGGACGAGCAACCTCGCGACGAGCAGGGCCACCTCGTGCTGCGCTCGCCGGAGCAGTTCAAGGCTCTGGGGCACCCGCTGCGTCACCGTATGGTCAACGTGTTGCGCCAGCGCCCCGCCACGCTGCGCCAGCTCGCCCAGGCGCTGGAGATGAGCAAGGGCACCATCGGGTACCACGTGCGCGTGCTGCGCGAGGCGGGACTGGTCCGGCTGACGGAGACCCGCCAGGTGCGCGGCGGTACCGAGCAGTACTTCGCGCTGGTCGCGCCTGCCTTCAAGCTGCACCAGGACGCGGCGGTCGGTCCGGAGTTCCTGATCAACGCCGCGCTCGGTGAGATGCTGCCGCGTCAGCCCGACCAGGCCTCGCACACCGCGCTGCGCCACCTCTGGCTCACCGACACCGAGGCGCACGCGCTGGAGGCCCGACTGCGTGAGATGGCCGCCGAGCCGTATCCGACGGACCTCGCGCAGGGCCGGCCGTACGGGCTGCTGGTCAGCCTCTTCCGCGCCGATGTGCCCAACCTGCCGCCGGACGACGCCCCCTGAGCCCCGGTGCTCGGTGCGTCGCGACGACCAGCGGTCCCGGAAGGCCGGTTGACCTTGCCCTTGGCGGCAAGGTTGAACGATGACCGGCATGGACAACAACGCCGAACGGCAGAACAGCAGGATCGTCGTCGTCACCGGGGCCGGTACCGGGATCGGCCGGGCCACCGCCCGCGCCTTCGCGGCCGAGGGCGCCCACGTGATCGCGGTCGGCCGCCGGGCCGAACCGCTCGACGAGACCGCCGCGGCCGACCGGGCCCGCATCACCCCACTGCCCGCCGACATCACCGCCGAGGGCGAGCCCGAGCGGATCGTCCAGCGGGTGCTGGAGACCCACGGCCGCTTGGACGTACTGGTCAACAACGCGGGCATCGTACGCAGCGGAGCCCTCGGCGCACTCACGCCCGAGACGATCGCACCTCAGATCGCCACCAACCTCGTCGCGCCCATCCTGCTGGCACAAGCCGTGCTGCCCGCCCTGGAGCGGACGGGAGGCCTGATCGTCAACGTCAGTACCTCGGTGGGCCAACGGGCCTGGCCGGGCAACTCGGTGTATGCCGCCACCAAGAGCGCGCTGGAGCTGTTGACCCGGAGTTGGGCGGTGGAGCTGGCGCCCCGGAGGATCCGGGTCGTGGCGGTCGCGCCCGGCGCGGTCGCCACCCCGATCGGTGAACACCAGGGCCTGGCGCCGGCCCAGATCGCGGCGGTACGCGCCTGGCAGCTGGCGCACACCCCGATGGGCCGGATCGGCCGACCGGAGGAGGTCGCCTGGGCGATCACCCAACTCGCCTCGCCCGGAGCGTCCTTCGTCACCGGAGTGGTGCTCCCGGTCGACGGTGGGGCTGTCGTGGCGTGATAGGAGTGGCCACCGGAGGTGGCAGAGGTGCTGATAGGCGAGTTGGCGAAGGTGACCACGACGACGGCGCGTGCGTTGCGGCACTACGAGGAGGCGGGGCTGATCTCATCGGAGCGGGCACCCAACGGCTACCGGGTCTACGACGAACGGACGGCTGTACGCGTCCGCAACATCCGCTACCTGCTGGCCGCTGGGCTCACGCTGGATGACGTACGCGTCTTCGCGCCCTGCCTGGACGGAAACGTAGCGGCGGCTGCGCCCTCGGCCGAAGGGCTGCGCGTCGCGATGGAGCGGCTCGCGGTGCTCGACGAACGCATCGCCGCCCAGACCGAGGCCCGCGACCGACTCGCCGCGGCACTGCGGCAGGCAACGGGCGACCTCGTCCGGCCGCTGACCTGAGAGATCGGAGGCCCTGGGCGTCCGCCGCCCCGCGGCCGTGCCCCGTGGCCGTGCCCCAGGCCGCCGCCGAGCCCGCGTACGGCTCTACGGACGACGCCCGGGCGGTGCTTCACTCGTCACGGTCCCAGCGCAGCGCGGCGTACGTGGCGGGGAAGGCGATCAGTGCCCAGATGGCCACCGTCATGGCCGCTGCCGTCCAGGCGTCCCACAGCGTGAGCGAAAGGAACGACACGGCGAGCGGGACGATGAACACGGACAGCGCCTTCGCCCAGCCGAACCCGACCCGCGGCGTGACGGGGCGGCCGGTGGCGTGGCAGCGGGCCCGGCGGGCACTGCCGAACGCGGTGATGAAGGCCAGCGCCGTCGTCCAGACCACGACCAGCGTCAGCCCGACGTACATGGTGGCCTCGTCGGGCAGTCCGGGAAGCGTCTCGGCGACCCCGTCCTGGCGTACGGAGACCTGGACGCCCCGCCACGTGGTGACCTCCACCTCTTCACCGGGCTTGATGAGGTACGCCAGATCGCCGTTCGAATCGAGGTTGAACGGCTGATCGGCGGGAGCGGGAACGGGGGCCCGCAGCCGTACCTGGAAGACAGACGCGCCTTTGGGGCCACTCTTGGCGTTCTGGGCGGAGAGGACCGTGGCACGGATCGTGCGCAGGCAGTACTCCGTTCTCCGGGGCGCCTCCGTTTCGACGCATGGCCGAGCCGCCAGGAACGCCTCCTCGTCGGCTATCGCACCGCTGATCTGGCTGCCCGCCGCAGCGGAGAGCCCCAGCAGGATCAGGCCCAGCGCGGCCCAGGTCACTGCGCGCATCCGCTCGTCGCGGGCCCGTCCCAAGGCCATCGCCTGCCGCACCGTCATGTCCAGCGTCATGTCCGTCTCCCCCTTCGCCATGGGTCCGTCGACCCACTTCCCCCTGCCCGAACCCCGTTCGACGGCAGTTCCCCGTACCTCGAGTATTGCCCCCTCGGCTCACCGGTCGGACCTGGGCCGCTCCCCGCCGCCACCGGCGAACATCCGCGGTCAGAACGGAGGTTGCCACTCGCCCCAGTGCGTCGCGTGGCCGGGCGGGGGCCAGAATTTCGGTTCACCCGCCGAGGGCCACAGGCGGCCCACCCATTCGCACTCCGGGATCGCGCCTTCCCAGTCGTCGGTGCACCGGTCGGCCCAGGCCCGGCCCACCATGACCGGCCGGGTCACCACGCGCTCGGCGACATCCTGCAGCCGCACCACCAAGCCGAGCCCGTCGGCCCCGGGGTTCCCCCGCGGACCGTAGGACACATCGACCACCCCACAGGTGTGCGCGTGCCCCAGGAACCGCTCCAGGTCGGCCGGGACGCAGCCCGTCAACCGGCGCCCCCAGAGCGTGACCTGAGGCCCGTGGGCCGCGTCGGCCGCGACGCAGAACAGCCGGCCGTCGACGAAGTAGGCGTGGACGGCGGGCTCCGCAGGGCCCGACGCGAACTCCACGCCGAGCGTCTCCCGGGACGAGGGGTCGGCCCGGAAGTGACGCAGCGTGGTCAAGTCCGGCACGGCTGCGGCGACTTCCGCGAGACGCATGCCGAACCGCAGCGGTCCGACGCCTTCCAGGGGCGTCAGTTCCCAGTCCGGCCGCGTCGGCCGGCTCACGGCATCACCTCGGGCATCGCGGCGAGAAGGGCGCGACCGCCCGAGCGGGGGCCGGCCACTCATCCGAGATTGATCGTGCGGGCCACGAACGCCTGCGACAAAGGCGTTCGATCCGGCTCTCCGGCCGTCTCGGTCCCGGCGGCGGGAGCCGAGGAGCACTCCTCGGCTGCGAAGAGGGATCCGGCGCCGGTCGGCTCGTAGAGCCTGACGAGGTCCATGGCCGCCTCGACGGAAGCCTGTTGTCGTCCCTCGTGCCGGTCGCAGGGCCCGCCGCCCGTCGAGATCACGCACGGCTTGCCCTTGGCGTTCAGTACCCGGCACCGCACCACCGGATCATGCACGTGGCACAAGCCCGACGGTCGCGCGTCGACCTGACACCGTTCGCCCTTCTTCGTCGCCGCACGGCACTGATTCATGATCATGACCCCTCAGGCTACTCGGCCCGCACCAGCCCCCGGTTCCGGGGGAGCGTGCCTGCACCGGGTGGTGGCCGGGGACCTCGGAGGGTGGGGCGTCGCGCACCTGGGCCGGTGAGGTGAACCTGTACGTCGGATGGCGGCGGGGCGGGTGGCAGCAGTGGCGGTCCGCCCCGGCGGACCCGAGGCTCGTTTCCGCAGCCGAGCACCCGAGGAAAGGCCATCAGCCCATGCCGCATGCCAAAGAGGAGGGCGTCGCCACGCGCCCGATCGCTCCGGACGATCAGCATCGGAGCCGAGCCGGTCACCTGCGGACCGCGATCAGGCGGACCAATCTGCTCCCGGCGTTCCTGGTGCTCACGGTCATGATGGTGGCCCTGTGGTTGATGGGTATGCCGTTCCTCCAAGCCCTGACGATTGCCACCGCGGTGAAGATCGCGGTGGCTCTGCTCGAACTTCGGCGGCTGCCCGACCCTGCCGACGACTGACGCAGGCCCTTCCCCAGCCTGCCCGGAAGGACACCCCCCGGGAATTGCCGCGCCGCGCCCGCCCCCGCACTGACAGGATGTCCGTACAGGGAACGGACGTTCGGGAGTGAGGCGGGGGACATGTGGGAGGCGCTCGACGCGGTGGACTGGCGGGCGTTGGGGACGGTGGGGCCGGACCATCCGGCCACCGACGTGCCGAAGGTGCTGCGCCGGATCGCCCGGGCGGACTCCACCACGCGTCCGGAGGCCGTGGAACGGGCGTGCGGCGACCTGCAGGACCTCGTCCTGGGGAGCACAGAGGTCGGCACGGCCGCGCTGCCGTTCGTGGTGGATCTGGCTCTCGACCCGGAGACTGTCCCACGGCCGTACCTGGTCGGTCTGCTGACGTCCTTGGCCGGAGACGGTGAGGGCGTCGACTCCGGACGGGCGGCGGTGTGGTGGCAGCAATGGCCCCGTATCCGAAGGCTGCTCGACGACGGGGACCCCGAGGTGCGGCGGGAGACCCTGTTGATGATCAGCGACCGGACCGAGCCCCTCCTCGAACGGTGGCACGTGGAGACGGACCCCTCCGTCCAGGTGGCCCTGTTGGTGGCGCTGGGTCGGGCCGCGGCCGACGAGGACCTCACGGAATCGACGCACGCGGAGGTACGCGCCGTGCTGGACGGGCTCCTCCACGATGAGAACCCGGTGCTCCGGGTGGCGGCCGTGGTCGCCTCGTCCCCTCTCGACCCCCAGGCGGTGCCGCGCGCCGTGCCCGAGCTGCTGGAGATCCTCACCGATCCCGTAGTCGCCCCGAGGTTCGGGGAGGTCTGGTACGCCCTGGAATGCGAGTACCCGTACGACCGCAACGACGTCGCCGAGTGGGTCGGGGGCCTGCTGGAGCCGGACCTGACGGCGGCCACCGCTTTCGTGGCCGCGCTGGCCGAGGCCGGGAGTCGGATGGACGACGCGGGGCTGCGCCGATGCGCGGTGGACCAGGCATGGCGACTGCTGTCGGCCCGGCCCTCCGTGGCGTCGGCCGTGCTGCCGCTCGCGGCCGGGCTGCTGGCCGACCCGGACGACGACGTGCGCTACAAGGCCGCGCACCTGCTGGCGGTGCTCGGCCGGGAAGCGGCCCCGCACGCCGACCGGCTCGCCGGCCTCCTCGACGACACCGGGGAATCGCGGTTCTTCGACGGCACCGTCGGTGACCACGCGCGGTGGGCCCTGACCCGGATCGGGGACCCTCGCGCCCTGCCCGATCTCGTCGAGCGGCTCGTGGCGCCCTACCGGGACATGCAGGGCCGGGGCTATGTCCCCAGCGATCCTCGGCAGCCGGACGTCGCCGACGTCCTGCGACCGCTGCGCGCACACGCCCGCGTGCTGCTGCCCGCGGTACGCGAAGCCCTCCAGGACGAGGTCTCCCGCGCGGGGTGGCTGGTCCAGGACCTACGGGACGTGCTGCACGCGTGGGGGGAGAACCCGCTGCTCCCCGGTGAGCTCACACCGTACCGGCAGCCGTGGGAACCACCGTTGCCGGAACCGGCGGAGGCTGCGGCGAGGGTACTGACCTATGCCGCCGACGGGCAGTGGCACGGGATGTTCACCACCGCCCTCGACGCGCTCACCCACCACGGACACCTCACCCCACCGGTCCGGGAAGCCCTCACGGCACTGAAGGCCGCGGACCGCCGGCTCTCGGAGCACGGCGACTACCGGGCGGTCCTCCAGGACGAGGAGATCCGCGCCCGGATCGACAGGTTGCTCGTGCTGCCGTAGCGCCGCCCACGATGGCCTCGGCAGGCAAGGTCGGACGGCAGGCAAGGGCCGGACGGCAGGCAGGGTCCGGACCGTCCGGGCCGGTCCGATGACGACGTACCGGCCCGGAGCCCGAACCTAGGCGGACCTGCGGCGCAGAGCCCGGCGGACCAGGTACAGGGCGACGAGCAGCACGATGACGACGAGCAGGACGATCAAGAGCGTCTTGAACACCCCGCCCTTCTTCTTCTTGCTCTTCTTGCCCTTCTTGGTCCCGTTCTTGCCCTTCTTGGTCCCGGTGGTGGCCCGGACCTGGGACGACATCGGTGCCTGGAGACCGGTCGCCACGCCGGCGCCGGCGAGAACCCCGCTCCGCGGGGGCGCCGCGGCGGCGGGAGCCTGCCGGGCGGCCGGAGCGGCCGCCGAGGCGGTGGCCGCAGGGCCCAGGAGCAGCCCGGCGAGCACGAAGAGCGGGATGAGTGCCGCCGCGACCGTCGGGCGCCTCTTCGGAATGCTGTGCGTTGTCACTGTTTCCCCTGTTCTCCCCTGCCCCGGCCGGGCCCGGTGGGATCCGGAAGGCCGTGGCTAGGAAGCATCGTCGACGAGTTCGACCGCCCCGGCAAGCACTTGGCGGCGGCGGGCGCGCTCACCCCGTACGGCGGGCTCAGATCCGTCGGTGCGCGACCGCCGCCAGGGTGTCCTTGACCTCCTGCACCACGCGGGCCGCGTCCTCGGGGTTGTTCACCACATCCGTGTGGTTCATGTCGATGACGAGGACCTCGCTGGCCGAGTAGTGCTTGTGCACCCAGTCGTCGTAGCCGGACCACAGCGTCCGGTAGTACTCGACGAGGCTCTCGTCCTGTTCGAAACCGCGACCCCGCAGCCCGATCCGGTGCAGCACCGTCTCGAAGTCCGCCTTCAGGTAGACCATGAGATCGGGCGCCTTGCGGTACGGCAGACCGTCGATCTCGCGCATCATCTCGCTCAGCAGCCCCTCGTACACCTGCATCTCGAGGGTGCTGATCCGGCCCAGGTCGTGATTGACCTTGGCGAAGTACCAGTCCTCGTAGATGGACCGGTCGAGGACGTTGTCCCCCTGCTTGTACGCCTCCTTGATCGAGGCGAACCGGGTCTGCAGGAAGTAGAGCTGCAGCAGGAAGGGGTAGCGCTTCGCCTGGATCTCTTCGGGGCTCGCCGTGTAGAAGAGCGGAAGGATCGGATTGTCGTCCACGCTCTCGTAGAAGACCTCGCTGCCGAGCTCCTTGGCGAGCAGCTCGGCCACGCTCGTCTTGCCGATTCCGATCATGCCTCCGACGCAGATCACTGACATACCTCACTTCTCCCTGGGGGTCTTCTGTTCGTGGGCGGGTGGGCTGTGGACCCCACACCACTGAGACGCACGCCGGCGGTCACGCGATTCCCCGGGATCTTCATGATCAGCGTCATATGGTCGCCGTCCGGACCAAGGCGCTGCCCGACTCGGACTGCGCTCCTCGACCGGTCGGCCCGACCGTTCCGCAGTCGCCGCGCACAGCGACGAGCCGCAGCCCAGCGGCCGCCTTGAATCTTAAGTGATGATCAGCCTCTCGCTGTCCGGAGTGCCGGGGCCGTCCACGGCCTGCTCTCCGGCGCCGGCCCCGCCGAGACCGCCGGATCCTGGGCCCCCGGCAGTGGCGGCACGACCAGGGCCGGTCGGTAAGGACGCCGTCCTGGACGTCGAGGTGGCGCGAGTAGGGTGTCGCCCGTGATCAGGGCCTCTTCCGGGCCCATCGGGATCACCCGCCCGACCGACCGCGAAGAGAATGGGCAGACCATGGCAGAGCGACGCATCGCGGTGTTCGGCGCCGGATACATCGGCCTGGTGACCGGCGCGTGCCTCGCCGAGCTGGGGCACCACGTGACGGTCCGGGACATCGACCCCGAACGCGTCCGCATCCTCCTCGCCGGTGACGTTCCCATCCACGAACCCGGGCTCGGCGACATGATCGCCCGGAACAAGGAACGCCTCACCTTCACCCAGGACCTCGACCAGGCGCTCACCGGCGCCGAGATCGCCTATGTCTGCGTGGACACCCCGCCCTCGGCCTCCGGCGACGCCGACCTCACCCGGGTATGGGCCGTCATCCGCTCCCTTGCCACGGCCCACGACCTGCGTGCCGTCGCCATGAAGTCCACGGTCCCCGTCGGTACCGGTGCCCGCGCCCGCGTCCTGCTGGACGAAATCGGGCTCTCCCACGTCGGCTACGTCTCCAACCCCGAGTTCACCGCCGAAGGTCGAGCCATCCCCGACTTCATGGCTCCGGACCGCATCGTGATCGGACAGGACGACGCTGCGGCCGGCGCCCTCGTCGCCGCCCTGCACACCGGCATCGACGCCCCCGTGGCCACGATGGACGTCAAGTCCGCCGAGATGGTCAAACTCGCCTCCAACGCGCTCCTCGCCACGAAGATCAGCTTCGCCAACGAGATCGCGACCCTGTGCGAGAACACCGGCGCGAACGTCACCGAGGTCCTCGGAGCCGTCGGCATGGACCACCGCCTCGGCGCCCACTTCCTCCGCCCGGGAATCGGCTGGGGCGGCTCCTGCTTCCCCAAGGACAGCGAAGCCCTGCGCCAGATGGCCTCCAACACCGGCTTCCACCCCCAGCTCCTCACCGCCGTGATCAACGTCAACAACATCCAGAAGCGCCGCGCGATCCAGCACCTCAAGGACGAGCTGGGCGACCTCGCCGGCCGGCACGTCGCCCTCCTGGGCATGGCGTTCAAGCCCGGCACCGACGACATGCGCGAGGCGCCGTCCACCGTGCTCGCCGGACGGTTGCTCGCCGAAGGCGCGCACGTACGCGCCTGGGACCCCCTGGCCCGCCCGGCCGCCGGGGAGCCGTGGGACTCCGTGGACCGCTTCCCGAGCCCGCGGCAGGCACTCGCCGGAGCGGACGCGGCCGTGATCGTGACGGAGTGGCCCGAACTCGCCGAGATCGACTGGACCGAGGCGTGCGGCGTCATGCGCACACCGGTCCTGTTCGACGGCCGTAACCTCCTCGACCCCACCCGCCTGCGTGAGATCGGATTCCGGTACACCTCCGTCGGACGCCCCTGACCCGTGTGGGCCTCGCACGCTCGGTGGGCCCCCTCGGGAGCTCGTTCTAGGCACGCCTATAGTTAGGGCACCCTAAGCAAGGACCGGCGCATGCTCGCGCCCCCGCCGGCCCTTGCCGAACGAGCAGAAACGGAACCCGTATGAGACCCGAGTCCACACCCCTCGTCTCCCCGCGCGCGGACGTCCTGACCGAAACCGTCGAAGGCTTCGGCACGGTCCGGTTCACCCCGGTCGACCCCGTCGTGGACTCCGCCGTGCTGCACTCCTGGGTCGTCGAGGAGCGCGCGCAGTTCTGGGGCATGAACGGCGCCAGCCGGGAACTGGTCCAGGAGATCTACGAGGACGTGGACCGCCGCGACACGCACCACGCGTTCATGGTCCGACTGGACGACGAGCCCGTGGCGCTCTTCCAGACGTACGAGCCCACCGAGGACCGGGTCAGCGAATGCTACGCGGTGCGGGAGGGCGACATCGGCGTCCATCTGATGCTGGCCCCGGTGACCGGCCGTCCCCGGCCCGGATTCAGCAGGACCCTGATCGGGTCGCTCATCCGGTTCACCTTCCGCGACCCGGCCGTCCTGCGCGCGGTGGCCGAGCCCGACGCCTCGAACGCCAAGGCGGTAGCCCTGCTGAACCGGCTCGGCTTCGTCCGCCAGGGCGAGATCACCCTCCCGGAGATCGACCTGCCCGAGGTGTACCTCCCGGAGAAGCGGGCCGTACTCGCCTTCCTCGACCGCCCCGCCGTACTCCCGACCGCGGCGGCGGTCGTTCACCCGACCTAGGCCGTCTCTGCCGGAACGCCGCCGTGCGCGCCCCTACTGGCTCGGGGCGCGCAGCAGGCTCGCCGGGAGGTAGCCGGAGCGCACATTCAGCTCCCAGCCGTGTGCGTGCACGGCGAGGGCTGCCAGGGCGACGACCGTGACCGGCAGCAGCGTCCTCGGCGCGGCATCCGGACCGGCACTGTCGCGGTGTTCCAGGAGACGGCTGGTCAGGGCCCGCTCGAACGCGGGTCGGTCGTCGTCGAGGAGTACGCGCAACAGTCGCTGGTCGGGGGTCTGCGAGCCCGCCGCGTCGAGCCGCGCGGCGGCCGCGGCGCGCTCCTCGGCCTCCGGCTTGCGCAGGGGCGGCACCCCGGACGCGACCCACGGCGAACGCGGCGTCTCCACCAGGTGGAGATAGCCGCACAGCGCGTCCATCTCGGCGAGTTCGGCCGGGTCGGACACCGAGCTCAAGGACGAGTACGGCAGTCCCGCGTGGAACATGGGAGCGTAGTCCTTCCCCAGCAGTGGACCGATCACCCGGGCCCGCTCCCACAGCAGCCCGGTGATCACGCTCAGCGCGAAGACGTCCACCCAGACCCGCGCCGTGGGCGCCTGGTCGACCGCGTCACCGAAGGCGAAGTCCTCGCTGCTGAGTTCCTCGTCGACGAGGGGGAAGAAGACCTAGAAGTCCCCGTCGGGGCATGTGCCGAGCGTCAGAACACCGAGCGCGCACTCGGCGGCCGTCCGCAGCGCCAGCCGGCCCGGCGCGCCGTCCAGTTGCGGATCCTGGAGGGTGAGGGCGCCGACATGGTCCAGGAGTTCGTCGCCCGTCTCCTGAATTCCCTTGATGGACAGGCTGTTGTAGCGCAGTCCGTGCCAGCGGCCGAACGTCCGCCGCCTGATGTCCTCCAGGGCTCGACCCGCCCGCTCCTCGCCGACCTCGTGACGCGTCACTTCCTGCACGGTGGCCATCCTCCCCGTAGGACGAGGCCGGCAGCACTCCCGCCGCCCTCGCCGCCGATCTTCGAGGTCCCATCCTCTCCGATCCCACCGACAAGCCACTCCTCAGGCCTCGACGCAGCAGCGCGCTTCAGAGCCGTGGGACGTCCGTCGCCTGCGAGTTCGCCCTGATCGGCACGACACCCCTAGTCCTTCGCCGCGGCCTCGGCATTGCGCCAGACCGTCACGTCGACGGTGATGAAGCCGGTTTCGTCCTTCCCGCCCGCCCTGCCGCGGAAGGTCGCCAGCGCGATGTGGCCAGCTTTGCTCAGCACGCAGACCTGCGACCCGTCCGTGAGCTGGTCGAGGCCGACCTTCTCGGTGAAGCGGGTCACGGCGCGGCAGGTCTCCAGGGAGCCCTTCTCGGAGTTGTTCAGCAGGACGATCTTGCCGTTCGCGGTACCGAACTTCTCGTCCCCGAAGAGGGTGTCGCGGTAGTAGAAGAGGTCCCCGTGCCCGTAGAGCACCCCCGCACCGGTCGGTTCCTCGGCCGGCCGCGGCGGGTTGTCGGCGAGCATCAGCTGGTGGTTCTGGGGCACTTCGATGCCCTGGTACGCCACCGGCTGCGGGTCGGGCTGCTTCTGCGAGGCGCCCGACGAGGCACTGCCGCCGTTCGAGGCCTTGTCGCCGCCACCCTTGGCGGAGCCGTCCGGCAGCAGGGACCCGATGACCGCGAGCCCGATGACCGCCGCCGCGACCGCCCCGATGACGATCAGTGCCGTCCGCTTGGGGCGCGGCGGAGCGGGCGGGCCGGGGGCGAAGCCCTGGGGGTGGAACGGCGGCGGCGTGCCGCGGCCGGGGGCGTACGAGGGCTGCGTGTACTGCGGGTGGCTGTACTGGGGCTGCTGCGGCTGCGGGTACGAAGGCTGCGCGTACGGGGGAGGCGTCGGGTAACCCGGCGGCACGGCCCCCGGAGCCCCCTGCGTCGGAGCCGTCTGCGTCGGCGCGGCGGCGGCCGGGCCGGTCGGCGTGTACCCGGGAGCGGCGGGCACCACGGGCGCACCCGGAGCCGGGGGCTGCGGCGAAACCTCGGTCGGAGTCGGAGTCGGTGCCGAGGCGGCCGTCGGCGGCGGGGTGGGCGCAGGCGCGGGCAGTTGCAGCCGTTCGGTGAGGGAACCGGCGACGGCCCGCGGCAGCCAGTCCTCGCCCTGGCGCAGCGGCACGTCCGAGGCCGCGTTGCACAGCTCGATGACCTCGGCCAGGGTCGGCCGGTCGGCCGGGTCCCGGCTGAGACAGCGGGAGACCACCGGCCGCAACTCCTCCGGCAGGGCGCTGAGGTCGGGGTCCTCGTGCACGATGCGGTAGAGCACCGCGTGCGAGGGCCCGTCGCCGAAGACGGACGCCCCGATGGCGCTGAAGGCAGCGATCTGTCCGAGGGCGAAGACGTCGGTCGCCGGGGTGACCGTGCCGGCCGAGGCCTGTTCGGGTGCCATGAACGCCGGGGTGCCGACGCTGACCCCGGTACTGGTCAGGGCGGTGGAGTCGGCGGCCCGGGCGATGCCGAAGTCGATGACGCGCGGGCCGTCGGAGGCGAGCAGCACGTTGGCGGGCTTCAGGTCCCGGTGGACGATGCCCGCGCCGTGGATGACGTGCAGCGCCTCGGCGACCCCGACGGTCAGCAGCAGCACGCTGCGCACCGGCAGCGCGCCGTGCCGGGCCACGGCGTGGGCGAGCGAGGGGCCGGGCACGTAGGCCGTGGCCAGCCACGGCTGGGCCCCTTCGGTGTCCGAGTCGATGACGGGTGCGGTGTAGAGCCCCTGGACCCGCTCCGCGGACCGCACCTCCTGCTGGAAGCGCCGCCGGAACTCGGGGTCCTCGCTGAACTCGGGCCGGATCACCTTGATGGCGATGGGCCGGCCGCCCGGAGTGTAGGAGAGGTAGACCTTGCCCATGCCGCCCGCGCCCAGCACGGCCGCCAGGCGGTAGCCGCCCACGACGGCCGGGTCGTCCGCCTTGAGCGGCTGGAAGAAGTCGGCGGAAGGTGCACTGCTCATGGGGACCCATCTCTGATTGCGGCGATCCAGCACCTGCCGGCGCCCCGAAGTCAACCGAGAGCGTACCCAATGCCCGGACGGTCCCCGCCCCGGACCGTCGGACCGCCGTGCCGTCCCCGGGAGTTGGCGGATCGGACGGCCCAGGAGGGCGCGGTGGCTCCGCCGCTACCAGCCGAAGCGGCGGTTGACCACGGCCGCGAACTCCTCGAACGTCAGCACGCGGTCGCCGTTCTGGTCGGCCGCGTCGAAGAGCGCCGAGGAGTCGTCGGTGCCCCCGACGCCCCAGAAGGGGATCGCTCCCTGCGCCGCGAGGGTCGGACCCTTGGAGCGCAGGGCGCCGATGACCTCGGCACGGGTCAGCGTGCCGTCCTGGTCGAGGTCGAGGGCGTCGAACAGGCGCCGGGCCTTCTCACTCATCACGTGGTCCTCTCAGCGGTCCACGCACCGCCTCCTGGGCGGCGCGTCCTGCACGGGAGGACGTCGTAGGGCCCGGCGGGGTTGCCCCCGCGGGGCCTCGGCTTCGAGGGGCCGGGTGTGCTCATGCCCGGCCCCCGGCCCCCTGGCGGTTGAAGGGCAGCCTGCCGAGGACGACCGCCATTCCGCAGCTGTCGGTGAGCGCGGAGAAGACCAGGCCGCCCCCGATCGCCGCGGACAGCAGTGCGAGGGAGGGGTGGAGGAGCAGCCCGAGGGCCAGGCCGAGCAGCACGGTGACGCCGGCGGTGAAGCGGACCTGGCGTTCCATCGCCCAGACGGCCCGCTTCCGGGAGCCGTCCGGGTAGTGGAGGCCGTGTCCCTCCGCGGCCCAGGCCTGGGTGCCGCCCGTCAGGCTCGACGCGGCGATGCCCTGGGAGGCCAGGGTCGCGGCGGCGTTCTCGGAGCGGGCACCGGAGGCGCACACCACGAGCAGGGGCCTGCGTTCGGCGGCCCGCCGCAGCTCCGGCAGGCTCCGTGCGAGCCGGTCGAGGGGGACGTTGACCGCGTCCGGCAGGTGGCCGGACGCGAACTCGCCCGGAGTGCGGACGTCGACGACGGTCAGCTCGCGCAGCCGCGGATGGGCCTGGCCGACGTCGAGGGGGGTGGGAACGCTCATGGCGGACCTGGTCCTAGGGGGAGGGGGAGGGGGAGCGGGGAAGGGCACGGCGGGGCGCGGACACGGGGTCCGGAGCGACGCGCGACGCCGTCGCCATGCCGGGGATGTTAGGCACCGGGGGACGGCCCGGCGAGGGATCGACGCACCCCGCCACGGGACTGCCACATCCCCGCAACAACCGGTGGCCCGAACGAGTGAAACCGCCCCCGAGTCACCAGGTGACGTACAGGTCCTGCGGTGAGCGGTGGATCAGCGTGGGTCGCATCCGCGGCGGTGGACGGTCGGCGTCCAGTCGAAGCTCCGGCACGCGCCGGACGAACAGGTCGAGTGTCAGCCGGAGCTGCTCCCGCGCCAGTTGGGAGCCCGGACAGCCGTGGGTCCCGTACCCGAAGGCGAGGTGTTGTCGGTTCCCGGGCCGGGTGATGTCGAACTCCCCGGGCCGCTCGTATCGTTCCTCGTCGCGGTTGCCCGAGCCGTACGCCACCAGTACGGCGGCCCCGGCGGGCAGTTTCGTCCCGGCGAGCGTCACCGGCCGGGTGGTGATCCGTCGGAAGGCCTGGATGGCGGTGTCGTGGCGGACGGCCTCCTCCACCGCCGCCGGGGCCAGGGACGGATCGGCGCGGAGCATCCGCCACTGCCGCCGGTCGGCGAGCAGGTGCAGCAGCATGGTGCCGATGAGCGCGCTCGTGGTGAGGAATCCGGCGATCAGCAGGTTCTGCAGGCTCGTCACCAGTTCGTGGCGCTGTTCGAGGGTGAGTTCGTCGTCACCGGGGGCCAGGGCGGCCACCATGGCCGAGCACATGTCGTCCCGGGGATGGGCGCGCCGGTCGCGGACGTACCCGTCCAGCAGGTGTTGGAGCGCGACCACGTCCTCGGCGGCCGCCAGCTGGCCCTCCGGCGGCAGCGGGCGGAACAGCAGCTCCTCGGCGCGGTAGCCGCCGTGCACGGCCGCGGGCACGTCGGCGGGGTCCAGCCCGATCAGCCGGCCGACCACCATCCCGGGCAGCTGCCGGGCGTACGCGGCCACCAGCTCCGCCGACCCGTCCGCCGCGAGGCCGTCCACCAACTCGCTCGCGCACGTGCGGGCGTACGGCACCAGCGCCGCCACCCGGCCGGCGGACAGCCCCCGGTTCAGCGGGGCCCGGTGCCGACGGTGGGCCGCCCCGTCGCTGGACACCACGGTGGGTCGCGGCCCGAACCCCCGAGGCAGGACGCCGAGCGCCGCCTGCGAGAGCGGGATATCCGGCAGCAGGGCGTTGGCCGAGGAGAAGTCCTCCGCGCGCAGCAGCACCTCCCGTACGTCCCGGTCACGCGCCACCAGCCACGCGTCGAACTCGGGTACGTACATCAGCCCTTCGGCCCGGCGTGCGCGGTCGTAGAGCGGATAGGGGTCGCGGTACAGCTCGTCACGCCGCGCCTGGTCGTCGTGCCACGTCACGGGGGCCTCCGGATCACGGTCGGGACCGGGCGGGGTGCGCCGCCGCGGGTGACCTCCGGTGCGCCGGGTCATCCTGCCCGAAACCCGCCGGGCCCGGTAGGGCGCCTGCCGCGAGGAACCCGGCCGGGCGGGAGCGGGCACGCCTCGGCGCGTCGGACGCGTTTTTGTCCGCAGGGTAGAAGCCTTGCCCAGATCAGCGCCGTGCGCGGTAGCCTCCACAGAGGGGTCGGACTCCGGAAAAACTTTTCCGAAAGTGTGCGTTCGGAGCGCGTCGCGCGCGGAATCGACCGGTATGCACGGCCCCGCGGACACCATGGACCTGCCGTCGTCTGCGCACCGCGCACTCCCTGGAGGGACACACGTGAAGGACTCGAAGGACAGGCTGGAAGCACTGCGGGCCGAGATCGAGCGCCGCAACCCCGCGCAGCCCGAGTTCCACCAGGCGGTACGGGAGGTCCTGGAGACCCTGGCCCCCGTCTTCTCCGCCCGGCCCGAGTACGCCGACCCGGCCGTGGCCCTCGTGGAGCGGCTCACCGAGCCCGAGCGGCAGATCCTCTTCCGCGTGCCGTGGCAGGACGACCGGGGTCGGGTCCACGTCAACCGCGGCTACCGCGTCGAGTTCAACAGCGCGCTCGGCCCGTACAAGGGGGGCTTGCGCTTCCACCCGTCGGTGGACATCGGCGTGGTGAAGTTCCTCGGCTTCGAGCAGATCTTCAAGAACGCCCTGACCGGCCTCGGGATCGGCGGCGGCAAGGGCGGCAGCGACTTCGACCCGCACGGCCGCTCCGACGCCGAGGTCATGCGGTTCTGCCAGTCCTTCATGACCGAGCTGCACCGGCACATCGGAGAGCACACCGACGTGCCCGCCGGGGACATCGGTGTCGGCGGCCGCGAGATCGGCTACCTCTTCGGCCAGTACCGGCGCATCACCAACCGCTGGGAGGCCGGGGTCCTGACCGGGAAGGGGCAGGGCTGGGGCGGCTCCGCGATCCGGCCCCAGGCGACCGGCTACGGCAGTGTGCTGTTCGCCGCCGAGATGCTGGCGGTCCGCGGTGAGTCGCTGGACGGGCTGACCGCGGTGGTCTCCGGCTCCGGCAACGTGGCGCTGTACACGATCGAGAAGCTGCAGCAGCTCGGCGCGAACCCGCTGACCTGCTCCGACTCCCAGGGCTACGTCGTCGACGACAAGGGCATCGACCTCGCGCTGCTCAAGCAGGTCAAGGAGGTCGAGCGGGGCCGCGTGAGCGAGTACGTGGCGCGGCGCGGGTCCTCGGCGCGGTTCGTGCCCGGTGGGCGGGTCTGGGAGGTGCCGGCGGACGTCGCCTTCCCCTCTGCCACGCAGAACGAACTGGACGCGCCGGACGCCCGTACGCTCGTCGCGAGCGGGGTCAAGGCGGTCTCCGAGGGTGCCAACATGCCGACCACCCCCGAGGCCGTACGGATCCTGCAGGAGGCCGGGGTCGCGTTCGGGCCCGGCAAGGCCGCCAACGCGGGCGGGGTGGCGGTCAGCGCCCTCGAGATGAGCCAGAACGCCGGCCGGGTGGCGTGGAGCGCGCAGCGGGTCGAGGACGAGCTGGCGGGCATCATGCGCTCGATCCACGCCGTGGCGTACGAGACCGCCGAGCGGTACGGGGCCCCGGGCGACTACGTCACCGGCGCGAACATCGCCGGGTTCGAGCGGGTCGCGGACGCGATGCTGGCGCAGGGCGTCATCTGATCCGACGCCCGCCGCCC
>NZ_JBGBPT010000046.1:40993-68247 GCF_041106355.1 Streptomyces sp. BF23-19
GCGAGCCGTCACCGCAGGCGTTCCGGGGGCCACGCGCAGCCGGTCAGAACACGATGACCGTGAACGGGTTGTCGGCGTAATTGCCGCGGAGGTCGTAGGTGTTGACCGTGACGGCGTCCGGGCCGCAGATGCGGTTGGGGGTGGTGCTGAAGCTGCGACGGTTGGAATTGGGCAGCTCTACGGAGACGACGCTGAAGGCCAGGTTGACCTCTTCGCTGACATTCACGCAGTACCGGCCGGTGTTGACGTGGCGTACCCAGTCGATGTTCTTCGACCGCCTGAGCCACCCGGAGGCCGTGACATCCGCGGCAGCCTGGACATAGGGGGAGGTGATCGGCCTCGGGTCGGCCGCGGGGGCGGAGGCCGCGGGGGCGGCGAGGGCCCCGGTCAGGGCGAGGGCGGCTGGCAGTACGGCGACGAAACGATGCATGACTGATACTCCCGGCGGAGGCGTCCTACAGCGAGTTGCGGACGATCCGCCCACATTCGACCGGCGCGCACCGTGGCGCGGTCGCCACGCCGGTCCGCCATGGGCCAACCGGTGCCGAAGGTCACCCGGGTGGCCCGGACGGTTCGGCCGTCGGAGGGCGTCGCGCCGTCCGCACGGCCCGGCGTCCCCGGCGTCGGTCGCGGAGGCCGGGCCGCAGGACCGGGACTTCTTTCATTCGTTTCAGATTCATGAAGAGAACCTTTCTTTCCAAGGTCCAATGGCGAATTCGATCTACGGTTCGTTCATCCCTTTGGTTCGGTCTTCCTCTGCACATGGATCACACAATGATTTCTGCACTGCCGCGTCGACGTACCCTGCTCGCCGCGTCCACCGCCGTCGCCCTCGCCCTGCTCGTGTCCGGCTGCGGCGCCGGAGGCGCAGACGCCCACCGCATCAGGGTCGGCGTCTCCGGCGACTCCCCGGAATGGGACGTCCTCGCCGAGGAGGCCAAGAAGCAGGGCCTGACCGTCGAGCCGGTCGTCTTCGACGACTACTCGCTCCCCAACAAGGCCCTCAGCGCCGGCGACATCGAGCTCAACGCCTTCCAGCACCTGGTCTTCCTGGCCCAGTCGAACACCGAGAACAAGACCGACATCGTGCCCATCGCGGCGACCACCGTGGTCCCCCTCGGCCTCTACTCCCGCAAGCACAAGCAGCTCGCCGATCTCCCGGACCGGGCCGAAGTCACCCTCCCCAACGACCCCGCCAACCAAGGCCGCGCACTGCGCGTACTGGAACAGGCGAAGCTGATCGAGCTCCGCGCCGAGGCCGGACTCTTCGCCACCCCCGACGACATCACCGCCGACCCCAAGCACCTCAAGCTCACCCCGGTCAACGCCCAGCAGACCCCCCGTACCCTCCAGGACGCGGACGCCGCGGTCATCAACGACGGCGTGGCCGAGCTCGCCGGCATCAAGGCCGACACCGCGCTGTTCAAGGACGACCCCGCCGCCCCGCAGTCCGTCCCGTACCTCAACGTCATCGCCGCCCGCGCGGACCGCAAGGACGACGCCGACTACCGGAAGGTCGTCGAGCTGTACGCCTCCCAGGCCGTGCAGGACGAGGTCCGCCGCACCAGCAACGGCACCGCGCACCACATCGAGCTGCCCGCCGCCGACCTCGAGGCCGAGGTCGCACGCATCCAGAAGCAGCTGGGACGATGACCGCCGCCGTGGAACTGCGCGACGTCGCCAAGGAGTTCCCGGGCGGATCGCGCGCCGTCGACGGCGTCAGCCTCTCCGTCGACGCGGGCACCGTCTTCGGGGTCGTCGGCCACAGCGGTGCGGGCAAGTCCACCCTCCTGCGCCTGGTCAACGGCCTGGAGGAGCCGACCTCGGGCAGCGTCCTGCTGGACGGCCAGGACCTCTCGTCCCTCGGCGAGCGCCGCCTGCGCACCGTCCGGCGGGAGATCGGCATGATCTTCCAGCAGTTCAACCTCTTCCGCTCACGCACCGTCCTGGGCAACGTGCTCTACCCGTTGCGCCTCGCCGGCACGGACCGCGCGACGGCCCGCGCCCGCGCCGAGGAGACGCTGGACTTCGTAGGCCTGGCCGGCCACGGCAAGCGCTACCCCGAGCAGCTCTCGGGCGGCCAGCGCCAACGCGTCGGCATCGCCCGCGCGCTCGCCACCCGCCCCAAGGTGCTCCTGTGCGACGAGGCGACCTCCGCCCTCGACCCGCAGACCACCGGCGAGGTACTGGCCCTGCTGCGTCGCGTCAACCGCGAGCTGGGCGTCACGATCCTGCTCATCACGCACGAGATGGATGTCGTCCGGACCCTGTGCGACCGCGTCACCGTGATGGAGGAGGGCAAGGTGGTCGAGAGCGGCGAGGTGTACGAGGTCTTCGCCCGGCCCCGCCACGCGACCACCGCCGCCTTCGTCCGTTCCGCGCGGCACAGCGAGCCGGACGCCGCGCTCCTGGAACGGCTCCGCGCCCGCCACCCGGGCCGCCTGATCACCCTGCCCGTCGCCGACGGCCGCCCCGGCCTGGACGGTCTCTCGAAGCTCCTGCACGCCCACGGTGTCGACTTCACACTCGTCCACGGAGGCGTGGGCGAGGTACGGGGACGCCCCCTGGGCAGCGTGACCCTGGAGCTGCGCGGCGAAACCCACGCCGTCGACGCCGTGGTCGCCGGACTCGCCGTCACCGACCGCGTGGAAGCGGGCACCCGATGAAGGCGGACTGGAGCACGTTCTGGCCGAAGGTCCTCGATGCCACCGGCGAGACCGTCTACATGGTGCTCATCACCCTGGCGCTGTCGACGGCCGGCGGGCTGGCGGTGGGCCTCACCCTGTACGCGACCCGCAAGGGCGGCGTCCTGCCGAACCGGGTCGTCCACGCGGTCCTGGGCTCGCTCATCAACATCATCAGGCCCGTCCCGTTCATCATCGCGATCGTCGCGCTGGCACCGGTCACGCGCGAGGTGGTCGGCACGATGATCGGCACGAACGCGGCGATCTTCCCGATGACGGTCGTCGCGACGTTCGGGGTCGCCCGCATCGTCGAGTCGAACCTGCTCTCCGTCGAACCCGGCGTGATCGAGGCCGCCCGTTCCATGGGCGCGAGCCCGCTGCGGATCCTGCTCACGGTGCTGGTTCCGGAGGCCCTGGGGCCCTTGGTCCTCGGCCTGACGTTCATGCTGGTCGCACTGATCGACTTCTCGGCGGTGGCCGGCACGGTCGGTGGGGGAGGTGTCGGCAACCTGGCCATGACCTACGGCTACCTGCGCTTCGACACCTCGGTGATGGTGGTGACGGTACTCGTCCTGATCGCCCTGGTGCAGTCGGCGCAGCTGCTCGGCAACCTGGTGTCCCGCAAGGTGCTCCGCCGCTGACCCGAGCGCGAAGGGCGACGGGCGTGTGAACCGGGCCGGCGGCACTCCCAGGGTGTTTGCTTGGGCGAGGGGGGAGGGAAGAACCGCGTCCGCGGGGACCGCCGTACGCCAGGAGGAACCGAAGAATGAACTTCGCCCAGATCGTCGACTTCGAGACGGAGCGCATCGACGAGGTGCGCGACCTGCTGCGCGCCTACGAGGAGCAGGCCCGCTCGCAGGCCCGCGCCGGTGCCCCGACCACCCGCACCCTGCTCCAGGACCGGGCCAACCCCCGCCGCTATCTGGCCGTCGTCGAGTTCGCGTCGTACGAGGAGGCCATGGCCAACAGCAACGCGCCCGAAACCGGTGAACTGGCCGCGCGGCTGTCGACACTGATGACGAGGCCCACCGTCTACACCGACTGCGACGTCCACGAGGAGTGAACTCCGGTCGATCCGGGCGCCCAGGCCTGCCTGGGCGCCCGGCGCCCGTACCGACGGCTCTGAAATGATCTTTTCATGAGAGCGCACGCCGGCAGATCGGGGCGATCGCCGACCGGCTCGTCGCCGACCTACCCGACGCCCACGGCGTGGTCGTCCCGGACGCCGACCACTACCTGCCGCTCCGCGGACCGGAACGCCTCGTCGACCTGTTGCTCGGGCATTTGGCCCGACCTGATCGGACCTGACCTGATCGGACCTGGTCCGACCCGGCCGAAGGCCGGGTTCAGCGACGGTTGCGACGGTTGAGTTCGTTCGGCGGGATGTAGAGCCTGCGCGCGGGTGACATCTTGTCGAAGCGGGCCTGCTGTCGAGCCTTGTCCTCCGTCTGCAACCCGTCGAGGTTCTTGGTGCGAGTGGCTCGGTCGCTCCAGAGCAGGTACGCGACCAGCGCGGCGATGGGTAGTCCCGCGCACGCATAGAAGACGATCAAGTTCTTCAGCCCCCCGGTGAAGATCAGTAAGTGTGTCGAGTCTCCGGCGGGGCGGGGTAGGAGTCAAGATCGGAGCGTCGACGGCCGGTACGTCGCATCGTGGCGTCACCGGCGCCCGCGCTGCGGCCGTCCGGCTACGACCGAACGGACCAGCCGGGAACGCGGAACCGTTTTGTGTCGCTCGTAACGGGTAGCCGAGGTTTTGTCGATCCCTGTCCCGATATGAATGGAGACGTTGTGTCCGTCGTCAAGAACGCCCTCCCGGAAGCGGACCTGAAGGTCGTCGGTGAAGCGCTGCAGGGCGCTCTGGTGGACCTGGTGGACCTCTCGCTCGTGTCCAAGCAGGTGCACTGGAACGTGGTGGGACCCCGCTTCCGGTCCGTGCACCTCCAGCTGGACGAGGTCGTCACCACGGCGCGTACCCACTCGGACGTGGTCGCCGAGCGCGCCTCCGCCCTCGGGATCACCCCGGACGGCCGGGCCGCGACGGTGGCGTCGACCACCGCGATCACCGGCGTGCCGGAGGGCTGGATCAAGGACGTGGACGCCGTCCGCATCCTCGTCGACGCTCTGAGTACGGTGATCACCCGCATGCGCGACCGCATCCGGGCCACGGACGACCCCGACCCGGTCACCCAGGACCTCCTGATCGCCCTGACCGGCGACCTCGAAAAGCACCACTGGATGTTCGCCGCCGAGAGCGCCTGAGCAACCAGGGGACAGGGGCGTGGCTCCGGCCGGGTGGCAGTCCGCCGGAGCCACGCCCCTGTCGTCGGCGCGGGCGGGACCCCGTGACCGGCGGGAACTGTGACGGAAGTCTGACGTCGCGCCGATCCTTCTGGTGTCCCGCACCCCGGGGTGTTGGAATCGAGGGGTGACGACAGACCACCCCGACTTCGAGGGAACCCCCGTCGGTCGCCGTCTGGTGCTCGGCATGCTCGGGCTCGGCGCCGGGGGCCTCGTTGCCGCACCGTATGTACAGCGCGGGATCGAAGCCTTCCTCGGGGCCGCCTCGGACAAGGACCCGACCGGGCTCACCGGGCTGCTGCCCAACGGAGGCGGCTTCCGCTACTACTCCGTCGCCACCTCGGTGCCGCGCAAGAACGAGCAGAACTACCGACTCACCGTCGACGGCCTGGTCCAGCGCCCCACGACGTACACCCTCGACGCCCTGCGCGCGCTGCCGCAGACCCGTGTCGTCAGGGACGTGCAGTGCGTCACCGGCTGGCGGGTCCCCGAGACCGCCTTCGCCGGCGTCACTTTGTCCCGGTTGCTGGACGCCGCCGGTGTCGATCCCGAGGCCAAGGCGATCCGCTTCACCTGCTTCGACGGCGCGTACAGCGAGAGCCTCACGCTCCCGCAGGCCCGACGCGACGACGTGCTGGTCTGTCTGCAGATGCAGGACGAGCCGGTCGGCCATGCGCACGGCGGCCCGGTCCGGCTCTACGTCGCGCCGATGTACTTCTACAAGTCGGCGAAATGGCTCTCCGGGATCACCGTCACCTCCGAGGTGCGCCCCGGCTACTGGGAGGAGCGGGGCTATGACGTCGACGCCTGGGTCGGCGGGTCCAACGGACGCAGTGACACCCCCACCGTCTGAACCGGCCCGACGGGTCGCCAGGTTCACCCGTGCCGAGCGCTGGGTCCACCGCGCGACCGCCGCACTGACGCTGCTGTGCGTGGCGACCGCGGCCGCGCTGTACGTCCCGCAGCTCGCCGAACTGGTCGGCCGCAGACATCTCGTGGTGACGGTCCACGAATGGGCCGGCATCCTGCTGCCCGCGCCGTTCCTGCTCGGTCTCGCGTCCCCCGCCTTCCGGGCCGATCTCCGCAGGTTGAACCGCTTCGGGCCGCACGACAGGAAGTGGCTGCGCGCGGTGCGGCGACGCGACCGCCGGCGCGGATCCCGGCCCGCGGGGAAGTTCAACGCCGGCCAGAAGATCTACGCCTCGTGGATCGCGGGCGCCGTCCTGGTGATGCTGGCGACCGGTCTGCTGATGTGGTTCACGCATCTGACACCCCTGGTGTGGCGCACCAGTGCCACCTTCGTGCACGACTGGCTGGCCCTGGCCATCGGGGTGGTGCTGGCGGGGCACATCAGGATGGCCCTCGCCGACCCGGAAGCGCGCAGGGGCATGCGTACCGGGTCCGTCGAGCGCCCCTGGGCGGAGCGGGAGCACCCGCTGTGGCTCGGCGACGAGCCGAAGGGCGGACGCGCGGAACGGCCGGAGAGCGGCACGGACGCCGGATGAGTCGATGCACCGGCTGCGGTCCGTGCACCCCGGGGCGCACGGACCGCAGCCGGTGTAGGGCAGATGGCGGACGGTGCTTGTGGAGCCGCCCCGAGGTCAGCACGCTTGATCCATGAGCACACCTGTCCCCGGTCCGGTGCGGCCCCCTGCGACGGTCCGGCCGGACGACGCTCGCCGGGCGCTGGTGGCGGGATCCGTCGGCAACTTCATCGAGTGGTACGAGTTCGGGATCTACGGCTCCTTCGCCACCGTCATCGCGGCGCAGTTCTTCACCCCGGTGGGCGGCAGCGAGGTGGAGGGGCTCGTCAAGGCGTACGCGTCGTTCGCCCTGGCGTTCTTCTTCCGGCCGGTCGGGGCCGCGGTGTTCGGGCGGTTCGGCGACCGGGTGGGCCGGCGGCCCGCGCTCGTCCTGGTCGTCTGCCTGATGACCGGTGCCACGGCGATGATCGGCCTGCTGCCGACGTACGCGTCGATCGGCGCGGCCGCGCCGTGGCTCCTGACGCTGCTACGGATCCTGCAAGGGCTGTCGGCGGGCGGGGAGTTCGGCGGGGCGGTCTCCGTCATGACGGAATGCGCGCCACCGGGCCGCCGGGGCCTGTACGGGGCCTGGCAGTCGTTCACGGTCGCGCTCGGCCTGCTCGGGGGCGCCGCGGTGGCGGTGGCCTTGGCGAGCGTACTGACCCCGTCGCAGCTGCACGGGTGGGGCTGGCGGGTGCCGTTCCTGCTCACCTTGCCGCTGGGGCTCCTCGCGCTGCGGCTGCGGTTGCGGCTTCCCGCCGAAGAACCGCCCGGCCGCGTACCGACCGGGCCGCCCGCCCCCGGACTGCCCCGGGCGCGTCCCCGGGAGACGGTCCGGGCCGTGGTGCTGGGCGTCGGGCGGGTGATGGGCTGGTCGGCGGCCGGCTACACCTTCCTGGTGGTCCTGCCCTCCTACCTGCAGAGCACGCTGGGCACCAGCTTCCAGCGGGCACTGCTCGCCACCGTCCTGGCGAACCTGGGGTTCGCCGCGTCGATCCTCCCCGCCGGCCGGCTGAGCGACCGGATCGGGCGGCGCACGGTGATGGTGGCGGGGGCCCTGCTGACGGCCGTGCTCGCGCTCCCGCTCCTGCACCTGGTACAGGACCCCGACGGGCCGGCGTACGTGAAGGGGGCGGCGCTGTTCGCCGCGGGGGCCGGCGTCGGCCTGATGGCGGGTCCGGGCCCCGCGATGCTTGCCGAGATGTTCCCGGCCAGGGTGCGCTGCACCGGGCTCGGGCTGGCGTACGCGCTGTCCAACGCCGTGTTCTCGGGCTGCGCGGGACTGATCATCACGGAGGTGGTCGAGCGGACCGGGAACGTGGACGTCCCCGGGTACTACGCCGCGACGACCTGCGCGGTGAGCGCCGTCGCGCTGCTCACGCTGCGCGGCGACGACCACGAGCGGGCGCTGAGGTGAGCGCGCTGCGCGTGGTCGGGCTGATGTCGGGCACGTCGTACGACGCGATCGACGCGGCGGCCGCCGACCTCTCCCTGCACGGTGACACGCTGGTGCTCACGCCCCTGGGGATGATCAGCACGGCGTACGACGACGACCTGCGGGCGGACCTGGCCGGGGCCCTGCCGCCCGCCGGGGCGGACCTGGCCACGGTGTGCCGGCTCGACACCCGCATCGGACAGGCTTTCGCCGCGGCGGCGGTGCGGGCCGACGAGGAGCTGTGCGGCGGACGGGCCGACCTGGTGGCGTCGCACGGGCAGACCGTCTTCCACTGGGCCGAGGACGGCCGGGTGCACGGCACCCTCCAGATCGGCGAGGCGGCCTGGATCGCCGAGGCGACCGGCCGGCCCGTGGTCTCCGGCTTCCGTACCCGCGATGTGGCAGCCGGGGGGCAAGGTGCGCCGCTGGTCAGCATCGTCGACGTGATGTGGCTGCGGGGACGGCCCGGGGTACCGGTCGCACTCAACCTGGGCGGGATCGGGAACGTCACGGTCGTGCCGGGCGGGGTGGCGGGTACCGGGGGCGAACCGCTGGCCTTCGACACCGGCCCCGCCAACGCGCTGATCGACGCGGCGGTGACTGCTCTGGCGGGGCGCGCCGCCCCGGGCGACGCGCCCACGATGGACGTGGACGGGACCCTCGCCGCGCGGGGCACGGTCCATCTGCCGCTGCTGCGACGGCTGCTGGCCGACCCGTACTACGCCCGTCCCGCACCGAAGACGACGGGCAAGGAACTCTTCCACCTGCCCTATCTGCGCGCGGCGCTGGACTCGTGCGAGCCGCTGTCCGTCGAGGACGTCGTCGCCACGCTGACCCGGCTCACGGCCCGGACGGTCGCCGACGCTATCCGGCCCTTCGGGGCGACCGAGGTGATCGCGTCGGGAGGCGGGACCCGCAACCCGGTGCTGATGGACCGGCTGCGGGAGGAACTGGGCGAAGGCCGGGCCGACGGGGTCGGCGGGCGCGGTGGGTGCGTGGTGCGGTCCTCGGACGAACTCGGGCTGCCCGCGGGGGCGAAGGAGGCGTACGCCTTCGCCGTACTGGGCTGGCTCACCGCGCACGGCCTGCCGGGCACCGTCCCCTCGTGCACCGGCGCCCGGCGCGCGAGCGTCCTCGGTTCGATCACGCCCGGCGGTCCGGGCCTGCGCCTGCCACGGCCACCGGCGACGGCGCCCGTCCGGCTGACGGTCGAAGGCGGGCCCGGCCCGGTCCGGCCGGACCACCTACGGTGATGCGGCCGGACCGGCGTCGCCGGCCGTGCGAGCCCTACCAGAGCCCTACCAGCCCTACTGGCCCTGCTTGATCGCGGAGATGTCGAACTCCAGGACGATCTTGTCGCCGACCAGCACACCGCCGCCCTCCAGGGCCGCGTTCCAGGTCACGCCGAACTCCTTGCGGGAGATGGTCACCGACCCTTCCAGACCGACCCGCAGGTTGCCGTAGGGGTCGACGGCATTGCCGGTGTACTCGAAGTCGATGGTGACCGGGCGGGTGGTGTCCTTGACGGTCAGATCGCCGGTGACGCGGTATTCGGAGTCGGAGCGCGGCTCGACCGAAGTGGTACGGAAAGTGATGTCGGGGAAGTTGGGAGCGTCTAGGAAGTCGTTGGTGCGTAGGTGCTGGTCCCGCTGTTCGACGCCGGTGTCGATGCTCTCGGTCTTGACCACCACCTGGGCGGTGGAGCGGGCCGGATCGCCACCGTCCAGATGGGCGGTGCCCTCGAACTGGTGGAATGCGCCGCGGACCTTGGTCACCATGGCGTGGCGGGCGACGAAGCCGATCCGGGTGTGGGCGAGGTCGAGGACGTAGTCCCCGGTGAGCTCCTGGATGGTGGCGGTCATGGGTGACGTTCCTCCGTGGGTCGGGAAGAATCCCGGCGGCGGTACGCCGGATTCTTCCCGACCCACGCTAGGGCGCGAACCGGTCCCGACCCGGCCGGACGCCCGGGGCGCCGCCGGAGTGCACTCCGGCCGGCGCCCCGCCTCACCCGTGGAGAGCAGCAGCCGACCCCCGCGGCCGCTCGTCGGCGATCAGATCGACGCCTCGTCGGCCGGCGGAGGCGGGGCGTACGGACGGAGGACCATGAGCGAGCCTTCCGAGGTCGCCACGATGGCGAAGGGGAAGCGGTCGAGCTCGAGGCAGAGGGCGACGTCATCGGGATGGACTCCTTGTCGTACGCCCTCCACCAGCTCGGCGGCGGCGCGCGACTCGCCGGCGCGGCGGAGGAACTCGGCTGCGTCCGTCTCCGCCTCGGTGGCCCTTCGAGCGATGTACTGAGCACACGCCAGATCTTCTTCGGCCCGCCCGTCCTCGCCGGTGACCACGAAGGTGACGCGGTCACACCCATGTGTCCGCAAGACCCGAGCCGTTGCCTCCGCCACCACGAAGCCGGCGCACAGCACCAGCGACGCATCCTTGACCGCGAGGGCGCCGACCGTCCCTGCCGTGGTCTTCTGCACAACGGTCCGTCCGCCGAGGTCCATGGACCGCAGCATGCCCGGCGAGTTGACGATGTCGAACCCGGGCGCGGGCGGACCGTCCTTGAGCGCCACCCATTCGGGGTGGCGCGCTTTGAGCGCGAGGGCCTCGTCCAGCGACTCGGCGAGAACGATCTTTTCCGCGCCCTGGGCGAAGGCCCAGGCAGCCACGGTGAAAGCGCGCATGACGTCGACCACGACCGCCACGGGCGGGGTTTCGACCAGCTCGGCGATACCAAGAAAACGAGCGTCCATCCGATCATGATCGGGCATGCCCGGCCCGATGGACCCGGAGGGTGATGCGCTGCACATCGAGGCCTTCACGATGACGGCGGCCGGATGTGTCGCGTGCCCCCGGCGGTCGTGAACTGCTGCCGCGGCGCGGCCCCCAGGGTGAGGGGCGGAGGGCCGCGCCGTCAGGTCGACGAGGCCCTTGGTGAACAGCCCGCCGTCGGCCGTACGGGGGAGTCGCCGCTGTCGAGGCGGCCGTCGTAGGGGAAGAAGAGCCGGGCTCCGGAGTGGGGCGGGGCGAGTCCGCAGTCGCCGGCCGCCACGAGGGCCGCGCAGTCGAGCGAGGCGATGTGGGACAACGGGCCCTGTCCCTCCCAGGTGGGCCACGGAAGGTCGAGCGGCAGGGACTGCGCTGGTCCACCTCTCGCGTCGCGCTTCCGGACGGTCGAAGCGAACTCCCGGCCGGACCACGGCGACTTACGGAGCCAACCGGGGGGTCGCGGCGCGCGCCGCGGCCCCGGGGTGCCGCTCGGGCTGCTACTGCTGGGCCGGGCCGGGCGCCGCCCGCCCCGGCCGTCCCCGCGCACACCAGGAGCCACGCACATGCCGACCCGTGCCCGCGCCCGCCGGAGCCGCCTCCGCACCGGACTGTCCGCCACCGTCCTGACCGCCGCCGCGCTCGGAGGGCTGCTGCAGCCCGCGCAGGCGGCCGTTGACCCCGGCCCGGGCAACGGGCCCAAGAGCCACGACAAGGGCCTCCAGCGGCAGCTCGACGCGCTGGTCGCCCAGGAGGACGGCCCGCCCGGGGTGATCGCCCTGCTCACCCGGGGCGACCGTACGGAGGTGTACACGGCCGGAGTCGGCGACATCGCGACCGGTCGCCCGCCGCACCCCGACGACCACATGCGCATCGCCAGCATCGCCAAGGCGTTCAGCGGAGCCGTCGCCCTCCAGCTCGTCGACCAAGGCCTGCTCTCCCTCGACGACACCATCGGCGAGCGCCTGCCCGACCAGCCCGAGGCCTGGCACGCGGTGACGCTGCGCCAGCTCCTCCAGCACACGAGCGGCCTGCCGGACTTCTCGACCGCCCCCCGGTTCCTGGAGATCCTCAACGCCGACCCGCGCCACGTGTTCGACCCGCGCACCCTGCTCGACTTCGTGGCCGACGAGCCGCTGCTCTTCGCCCCCGGCTCCCTGTACGAGTACTCCAACTCGGACAACATCGCCGTCGCGCTGATGGCCGAGGCCGTCACCGACCGCCGCTACGAGGACCTCCTCAAGGAGCTCGTGTACCGCCCGCTGGGGCTGCACCGCACGAGCCTGCCCCTGGGGTACCGGCTCCCGCGTCCGTACCTGCACGGCTACGACGTCCAGCCGCCGGCCGAACCGGAGGACATCAGCGAGGCCCTGGGCGCCTCCGGTGTCTGGGCCTCCGGTGGCATCGTCTCCACCCCGAAGGAACTGGGCACCTTCATCCGCGCCTACGGCGGCCCCTCGATGCTGTCGGCGCAGACCCGCAAGGAGCAGCTGACCTTCCGGCCCGGCGATTCCTCGGAGCCCGCCGGTCCCGGCACCAACGCCGCCGGGCTGGCGCTCTTCCAGTACACCACCCGCTGCGGCGTGCTCTACGGACACACCGGGAACTTCCCCGGGTACACCCAGCTCGCCGCCACCACCCCCGACGGCACCCGGTCGCTGACCTTCTCGATCAACACCCAGACCAGTAAGAGCAACAAGCCCGCGCTGCTGGCCCGACTGCGCACCGTACAGGAGAACTTCGTCTGCGCCCTGCTCAAGGGGCACTGAGACGCGGCGACTTGGCGGTGCGGCGGTGTGGCGCGAAAACGATCACGCTCGCCCGCGCCGCCACCCGCGATCCCTATGCTGACGCCATGCTCGACATACCCCTTTCAGCGCTGGAAGTCGCGATGGTGCAAACGGGCACCCGAGCCGTGGACACCCTGCGGGACACCACGGCCTTCGCCCAAGGACTGGAGAACCTCGGCTACCACCGCCTCTGGTACGCGGAGCATCACCACTCTCCCGCGATCGGCGCCTTCCCACCGGTCGTCCTGACGGCGCACGCGGCCGCGTCGACCGCGTCCATCCGGCTCGGTTCGGGTGGAGTGCTGGCTCCCAACCACGCCCCCCTCGCGCTGGCGGAGCAGTTCGGCACGCTGGCCGCCCTGCACGAGGACCGCATCGACCTGGGCATCGGTCGCGGACCCGGCACCTTCGACGACGCCACCGCGCGGGCGCTGCGTCGCGGCGCCGGCCCGGCGACGGACGCCGAGTACCGGGACGACGTGGCCGCGATCCTGTCGTTCCTGGTGGACGAGGTGGCGCTGGGCCCCTTGCCGGAGCCGTGGCTGCTGGCCTCCAGCCCCGCGGGGGCGGCGCTCGCCGCGGAACTCGGCCTGCCGGTCGCGGTCGCCCACCACATCCGCCCGGACAACACCGCTGCGGTTCTGGAGCGTTACCGATCGGCCTTCTCCCCGTCCCGCTGGTGCGAGCGGCCCCGCGTGCTGCTGTGCGTGGAGGCGGTGTGCGCGGAGACGGAGGAGGAAGCCGTACGGCGTGCGGGGCCGATGAACGTCGTGAAGGCCGGCCTCCTGAAGGGGGAGAGTCAGATGCCCTTCCCGACCCGCGAGCAGGCGGCCGGGCACCCCTTCACGGAACAGGAACGGCACGCCCTGGCCGGCTTCCGTGCCCAGCAGGCCGTCGGCGCGCCGGAGACCGTCGTGAAGCGGCTCGCACACCTGGCCACCGAGAACGGGGCGGACGAGCTGATGCTGGCCACGCCCGTCTACGACCTCGGCGACCGCATCGCCTCGTACGCGCTCATCGCGAAGCACTGGGAAGCGGCGACGGCACCGTAGGGGGTGTCCACCGGCGCCACCGCCGCGGCGAGGGGCCGTGACACTGCTCACAGGCGACGCGGCACCACGGAGGCGGCCACAGCCGTTGGCGCTCCGAGGTTGTCGCCCTCCCGCGGAGGAGCCCGTGTGCCCTGAGCCACACAAAATGGGCCATTCGGCAGAGGAGGGGCTCCGAACGGATGACCTAGCCTGGATCGACCAGCGTGATCCGGGGGCTGAGGGCAAAGGAAAAGCACGTCCATGCGCATCACCACCAGTTCCGCACGTCGTCGTCGGGCGGGGTACGCGGCCGCCGTTCTCGGCCTCCTGGCGGCAGCCGGCACTCCCGCTCACGCCGCCACGGACGGCTCGGCGGACCGCGCACCGGACGCACCCCCCGTCGGCAACTCCGCACCGGCCGGAACGGCAGGTGCCGCCCATGGAGCCGCTCAGGAGGCCGCCCGGAGCGCCACCCATGGCGGCACCGGGGTCCCGCTGGGGATATCCAGGCTGGCGCAGGGTGCGGGCCGCCAGGTCGCGATCACCATCGACGACGGCCCGGACCCCCGCTGGACGCCCCAGGTTCTGGAGACGCTGCGAAAGCACCACGTCAAGGCCACCTTCTGCATGATCGGCACCAAGGCGCAGAAGTACCCGGAGCTGGTGCGTGCGGTCGCCGCCGACGGACATCAGCTGTGTGATCACTCCGTCGACCACGACGTCACGATGGACCACAAGCCCGTCGCCTACCAGCGGCAGCAGATCCTCGACGGCAAGGCCATGATCGAGAAGGCGGTGCCCGGGGTCCCCGTCACGTACTACCGCGCGCCGGGCGGTGCCTTCACCCCCGACAGCCGCGCGATCGCCGCCGCGAGCGGGATGCGGCCGCTGGGCTGGAGCGTCGACCCGCAGGACTGGAGCCGGCCGGGCCTGAAGGCCATCCTCTCCACGGTGGAGGGCAAGCTCCCGCAGCAGCCTACGGTCCTCTTCCACGACGGGGGCGGCGACCGCAGCGAGACCGTCGCCGCGCTGAAGGAGTACCTGCCCTGGCTCAGCAAGCAGGGCTACAGCTTCTCCTTCCCGGCCCGCACCACCCCGTAGACCGGGTCCGGGGCCGCCCCCGCCTGCCCTGGGCCGGCCTAGGGCAGGCGGAATCCGTTGAAGAGGTCGTCCATGCCGCGCAGGGCCAGACGGTCCGGGGTGGCACGGACCGCGAGATCGCGGACAGTCACCACGACCGGATTGCGTAGGACTCCCAGACGTCCGATGCGGCGGGCGCGAAGGCGCACGGCGTCGGTGCGGGCGTGGCGAGCGGCGGTGTACGCGGCGAGGGCGGCCGGAACAGCCGAATCGGCGCCGTCGCCGCCGTCCCTGCTCGTTCCGCGCTCTCCGGCCGGTAGGAGATGGGCGAGGACCACGGCGTCCTCGATGGCCTGGCAACCGCCCTGGCCGAGGTTGGGCGCCATGGCGTGGGCCGCGTCGCCCAGCCAGGCGATCCGGCCGTGGTGCAGGCGCGGGAGCGGGGCGGCCAGGTCGTAGAGATCGTTCCGTAGGACATCGGCAGGGTCGAGCCGCCCGACGCGGTCCAGCAGGGCCGGAATGGGCGCGTGCCATGAACCGAAGCGCTGCCGCAGTTCGGTGCGCGGGTCGGCGAAGCGGGTGTCCGGCGGCACGACCGCGGTGGCGTAGAGGTAGTAGCGGCCGTCGACGAGCGGGGTCACCCCGAACCGCTTCCCCCGACCCCAGGTCTCGCTCATGGCCGGTATGCGCAGGTCCGGCGCCTCCACGATGGTCCGCCAGGCGGTCTCGCCGATGTAGTGCAGGCCGGGGTGCGCGGGAAAGTGCGCGCGGCGCAGCGGACTGTGGATGCCGTCGGCGGCGACGACCAGATCGGCGGGAAGGCCGGGGCCCGCCGCCGTGCGAACGGTCGGGCGGCCCTCGGCATCGTCGACGCCGGTCACCTCGGTGCCGTGACGAAGGGCCGATGGCGGCAGGGCGGCGGAGAGCGTGGCGGTGAGGGCCGGGCGCGGAACGGCGAGGGGCGCCATCCCGTAACGGGCCGTCATGTCGGCGGTGCCCGCCCGGGTGAGCCACCGGCCGTCCGGGCGGCGCACACCCATCGTCTCGGGTACGGCGCCGCCGATCGCGCGGGAGACGTCGACGCCGATGGAGCCGAGCGCGCGCAGGGCGTTGGGGGCGAGGCCGATGCCGGCGCCGGTGACGGGGGGTTCGGGGGCGCGTTCGCAGACGGTGACGTCCCAGCCCCGGCGGTGCAGCGCGACGGCGATCGTGAGGCCGCCGATCCCGGCTCCGACCACCACCGCGTGACGGTTCGTCATGGCCAATCTCTCCGTTCGGGACGTCCACCAGAGCCCCCACGGTAGAACGGTCGGGCCAGGGGACGGACGCCCGTCCCATGTCCGAGCGTCATGCTGCGTCCGGGTCGGTGCCGACGGCTCCGGCCGAGCGAAGTGCCCGCCCGAGGTCTCCGGTGAGGAGGCGGGGGTGTCGCCGCCACCACCACAGGTCGGGGCCGGGCAGTCGGTGGAACCGGTCGAGCGCCTGGCCGTCGTCGTCCACGGTCGCGGCCTTGTACCGGACGTCCAGAGCTTTGATCTGCGGGGTCCAGAGCTGGACGAGGTGTTCGTCCAGCAGGAGCCACGCCTCGTACAGCCAGTTCCGACAGTAGAGGTCGTTGGCGTACACGTAGATGTGGTCGTCGTAGCCGCGCTCGACGGCGCTCACGAGGGTCGCCCACGCGTTCACTCGTTCAGCGACCGTGAATGCCGTTCGCCAGCCGCGCTGGTGCAACAACTCTCCTGTCTCGGTTTCCGTAGCCACGGGTGTGAGGCTGGCACACCGAATCCGTCCGGGCGACCGGATATGCGCGGGGTCGTCAGGAGCATGAGGACCGTGAGGAGGGGCCGGCCGTTCGTCGTGGGAGGTCGGCGCGGCCGGAAGCCACCCGGTCCGGGGACCTTTCCTGACGGGCCTTGCCCGAGGGGCGGCCCAGGGCGACTCCGCTCAGCGCCAGCGCCAGGCCGCACAGCTGTCGGCCCGTCAGTACCTCCCCGGCGACCGCCGTCCCGAGCAGCACACCCGTGACCGGGTTGAGCAGTCCTAGCAGGCCTACCGTCCCGGCGGGCAGGCGGCGAAGACCGGCGAACCAGGCGGAGAAGGCCAGCGCGGTGGCGATCAGGCGGACGTAGCAGAACGCCAGGAAGGCGGAGGGGGACATCGGCGGCGGCGCCCCCTCGACGGCTACCGCGACCGGCAGCAGGAGCAGGCCCCCGGCGGTGAGCTGCCAGGCGGTCGAGGCGAGCACCCCGGCGTCGGCGGTACGGGTGTTCCACCGCTTGGCGAGGATGTGGCCGAAGGACGACACCAGTACCGCCGCGGCCGAGGCCAGGACCCCCGGCACGCTGATCCCGCCCGCGCCCCCGAGCAGCATGAGGCTCACCCCGCCCAGCCCGATCACGGCGCCCGCCAGGTGGGCGACGCCGGGCCGCTCGGCCACCAGGGCCCAGGCGGTGAGCATCATGATCAAGGGGGAGACGGCCATGACGGTCGAGGCCACGCTCGTCGGCAGCAACTGGGAGGCGACGAAGACGAGGACGAAGAACACGCTCACGTTGAGCAGCCCGAGGACGGCGGACCGCCCCCACCACACGCCGTGCGGCCGCCGGCGGCACAACGCCAGCAGGACCAGGCCGGCCGGCAGCGCTCGCAGGGCGGCCCCGTACAGCGGGTGGTCCGCCGGCAGAAACTCGTGGGTGACGAAGTAGTTGGCCCCCCAGGCGATCGGCGCCACAGCGGTCAGTGCCACCCAGCGCGTGTTTGCTTCCATGGAAGGTATTGTAGCTTCCATGGAAGCAAATATATCGGCAGGGGACCACGGATCACCGCTGGACCGGGTGGACCGGGTGGCGCGGATCCAGGCCGACTGGCGCCGCGAAAGGCCCGACCTCGATGTCGCCCCACAGGGCGTGATCGGCCGACTGCACCGCCTCGCCGACCGCCTCGGCGCGGAACTCCGCCTCGTCTACGACCGCTACGGCCTCGGCGAAGGCGAGTTCGACGTCCTGTGCGCACTGCGCCGGGCGGGTGAGCCCTTCGAGCGGGCGCCGGGCGAGCTCGCCGCGCACACCATGGTCACCACCGGTGCGATGACGAAGCGGATCGACCGCCTCGAACGGTCCGGGCTCGTCACTCGGCGACGCTCCGGCGACGATCAGCGTGGCCGGATCGTCGCCCTCACCTCGGCCGGGCGCGACCTCGTCGACCGGGCGTTCACCGACCACATGCGCAACGAACGCCGCCTGCTGGACCTCGTGACGCCCGAGGAGGCCGCGGCGCTCGAACGGCTGCTCACCACCTGGCTCTCCCGCCTGGAGGACTGAGGTGGGGGAGCGACGCGGCCCCGATCGGGACGTCCTCCGGCACCCGCCGATCTCGACCCTCAACTCGACCTGGAGAATGCCACGGTATGAACTCTCAGTCACTGCGGGGTCGTTCGGGCAGAACGCTCCGCGCCGTGCGGGCCTACCCGCGCCGCGCGCCGTTGACCCTCGCCTATGTCTGCCTGCTCCTGGTCGGCCATGTCTGGATCGACCAGTGGCTGTCCGTCGATCGGGCGGCCGACGTGCTGGGCCACCTCAGTACCAACCTGGACAACCTGCGGGACCATCCGGTGTCCGCGCTGCTCGGCAGCGTGCTGTTCTTCGACGGCACGCTCACGGACGTCGCTTCGACCGACTTCGTGGGTACCTTCATCACCTTGGGCCTCGGCGTCTGTTGCTTCCTGGCCTGGGTGGAGCGCCGGTGGGGGAAGCGGCGCGCCATAGCCGTTTTCCTCGGTGGGCATGTCGCGGCCACCCTGCTCACCGCTGTCGTCATCATCGTCGCGCTGCGGCAGGGTTGGTATCCGACGGAGGTGCGGCAGTCCTTGGACTACGGGGTCAGTTACGGAGCCCAGACCGTGCTGGCGCTCGGTACGCTCGCCCTGCCGCGCCGTGGCCGCCTCCCTTGGGCCGTCTTCGTCCTCGCATGGCCGCTCGGCGGCGCCGACTGGTCCGCGCCGTTGCCGGACTTCACCACGATCGGCCATGTCGTGGCGGCGGTTCTCGGCTTCGGGCTGTTGGCCGTCCCGGCCTTCCGGCGGCAACGGGTCCGCGCCACCGCACCGTTGTCCGCCGCCGCCACCGCACCGTTGTCCGCCGCCGCCACCGCACCGTTGTCCGCCGCCGCCGCCGCCGCGAGCGACGTCGGCCCGGACCGGGGCGCCGTTGCGGAATCGACGTCAACGGCGGCCGGAGCGCAGACGCCGCCATCGGTCTGAGGAGTCGACGATCCGCTCCCTGCCGGTCAAGGAGCGGGGTCAGGGAGCGGGTTCGGCTTGCCGGAGGCTGCGGAACACCTCCGGGGTCGTCCATCCACGCAACGTGGCGTGCATCGTCGAACGGAACGCCGCCTCGGCCGTGTCGGCGCCGAGGGCCCCGGCCAGTTCGAGCGTGACGAGCCCGTGCAAGGTCCCCCACATCGACAGGGCGATCGACCGTGCCTCGCCGGCGAGGACGGAGGCCGCCAAGCCGCGATCGATCGCCGCGAGGAGCGGACGGATCGGGTCGGCCGCGCCGACCGACCCTGACGGGTCGAAGGACTGCACGCCGCCGAACAGCACCGTGTACAGGTGGCTGTGGCCGCGCCCCCAACCGCGATAGGCGACGGCCAGCGCGTAGAGGTCGGCGAGCGGGTCCGCGGAGGTCGGCACCGCCGACAGGCCCTGGAACAGGCCGGCGACGGCTCGGTCGCGCACCGCGCCGAACAGCCCGTCCTTACCGCCGAACAAGGAGTACACCGCTGTCGTCGACGCCTCGGCGGCCGCGGCCACGGCGCGGAGCGTCACCGACTCCCGCGGACGCGTCGCGAGCATCTCGGTCGCGCACACCACAAGCCGCTCTCTGACGGCTTCGTCGTTCGTTCTCGGCCTACCCACGAAGAGCAGCCTACTCCCTCTGATAACGTCGTTTTGAAACAGCGTTCTGAAACTGTCGGAGGTTCGCCGTGCCCACATCCGTCCTACGACTCGTCCGCCTCACCGGACGCTTACTGGTGGCCTTGGCCGCCGTCGTGGGGCTGCTCGTCGTCTTCATCGCGCTGATCGCGCTCACGAACGGGGCCGGCTCGGGGCTCGCCGCATGGTTGACGACCCTTGGCACCGGGGTTGTCCTCGCGATCTGGCGGGGACGGCGCCGTACCGGGCCGGCGCGGCTCGTGCCGTTCCTGCCGGTGGTCGTCGCGGCGGCATCGGCGGCGGCGGTCTGCATCCCGACCGTGCCGACGGACCGACAGCCCCCGCCCGCCCTGCCGTTCGTGGCCACACAGCACTGGAGCCTGGCCACGGGCAGCCGGGTCGCGGTGTACCACTACCCGCCCGTGAACCCGGGGACCGCGCACCCCGTCCCGCTCGTGTACCTGGCAGGTGGACCGGTCCGTGGCATCTCGGTGCTCGACCACCGGTTCCTGCAGCTCCTGGCACGTCAGGGATATGACGTCTACGCCTACGAACAGGCCGGTGGCGGACGGAGCGACCTGCTCCCCATGGGCCGGTACTCGATCTCCAGGTCGGTCCGTGACCTGGCTGCCTTCGTCGACCGCCTGGACCAGGGCAGGGTCGACGTCCTCGGGTTCTCCTCAGGCGGCGTCGTGCTCACCCGAGCTCTGGCCGACCCGAGCGTCGCCGCACGCCTGCACCGGGCGATCATCGCCGAGCCCGGCCCCATGGACGGCCCCACCGCACGCGTCACCGGGCACAAGGGCCGAGAATCCGCCCGGGACCTGGCGCCGGCCATGAGCGGACCGCGATCCACGTACGTTCCCCGGTACGCCGTGGCGTTCGGCCTCATGCGGCTCGGACTCCTCACCCCCGACACCGGCCTGATCGGACAGGCCGAAGGGGACAACGCCTTCACGGCCGCCGACCTCGGCAGTGACACCGCATCCGCCTACTGCGCGCGCGACGCGCACCGGATCCCCGCCGAGGACACCGCACAGAACTTCACCTTCAGCGCCGCTGCGAGCCTCCGCGTCCAGGAGACGGTCAAGGACTCGCCCTCCCTCGTGCCCCTCCTGCGGCAGTCCCGGACCCCCACGATGCTGATGATCGCCGAGTGCTCCTCCCAGGTCCGGCAATGGGCGACCGCCATCCTCGGCGACGACCCCGCCGTCCGGCGCACGCAGTACCTGCCGGGAGTCGGACACCGCATGTGGAACGGCCTGGACGACAACAACGACCGGGCCGCCGCCGTCGTCACCGCGTTCCTTCAGGACGAGCCGGCGCCCCTGCCGAACCACCCGACCCGAGACGAGATCCCGGCCTTCCTGCGCGACCACGGATGAAGCCTGCGGACACGCCCTAGGACCGCGTGGCGCGCCCGCACTCGTCCTCGGCGAAGCCGCCCTGACCGACCGGTGCGCTGCGGTCGTACGGGTCGACCTCCTTGCCGGCCTCGTCCGCCCGGCGCTCCTTGCCGAAGGGCGGCGTGAGGTAGCCCGTGGGGGCGCCGCAACCGCCGTTGGTCATGTCGTACTTGTACGAGACGATCGAGAACGTGCCCGGCTCCGTGGTCACCTTGTCGGGGTCGTCCCAGCTCAGGACCAGCTCGCGCCGGACGATCGTGCGGACGATCTCGTCGTCGCCGCCCGCGTCCGCGCGGGTGACCGGGTAGACGAAGGTGACGTCGGCGGTCACCTGGAGCGCGCCGCGCTCGCCCTCCCGGTAGGTGAGCCGGCCCTGGGTCTTCACGACGTCGCCGACCAACTGGGTGCGGGAGGGCTGGAAGCGGCTGAAGAGGAGGAGCGGGTCGTTCTGCTCGGTCGGGGTCTGGAAAGCGGTCTTCAGAAGGTCCTGGACGTCCTTCTGGTGCGGATTGATCAGTGCGATCGCCTTCTCCGGGCGCTCGCCCCGCAGCACCCCGCGGTCCAGGCCGGAGGTGACGAGGAAGTCCCGGCTGCGGGCGAGGGCTTGCTCGACCTGGGCCGCGCTCATCCAACCGACCGCCCCGGCCTCCGGCAGGGTGATCCCCTCCGCCCCGTTCGCCCAGTCCGCCGCCGGAGAGCCGCGGAACGGCTCGTGCATGGTGGGGCGTCGGCCCGCTTCCGCCGGGGCGTCGTGGTCGTCGCCGGCGAACAGGTCCACGACCCGCCCCGGCACGAACGCCACCACCAGCAGTGCCAACGAGGCCAGCAGCCCGACCAAGTACCAGCCCGTGCGCCGCTTGGGCCGCGCGGGCGTGTAGCTGCGCCAGCCTTCCGGACTGCCGCCGGGCTCCGTACGCAGCCGCCGTGCCACGTCGCGGGCCCGTGCCGAGGGCTCCTTGGGAGCGTCGGCGGCACCCGCCACCGACTCGCGCAGAAACCGCTCCCACTCCTCGTCGGACCTGGACGAACCGTCCGGCTCCGTACCCGCTCCCATTCCCAACCCCCTGGTGCATCATGCGAACGCACGCCCACCCCCTGGGCACGCGTTCGCATGATGACACAGGGCACTGACGGTCGATCGGGCCGGGCGGACGGTGTGGGCGTGTCGCCGCCCTTTCCCGACCGGCCTACCGAGGCGCGGCGATCGCACGCACGGAATGGCGGTCGAGCACCGACGCGACCGGCCGGGTCAGGGCAGGATCTCTACGTACCCGTCGGTTCCGTGCACGCGGATCCGCTGCCCGTCCCGGATCAGCGAGGTGGCTCGATCCACGCCCACCACGGCCGGCAGGCCGTACTCCCGGGCGATCACCGCGCCATGGGTCATCAGGCCGCCGACTTCCGTCACCAGGCCGGCGATTCCGACGAACAGCGGTGACCAGCTGGGGTCCGTGAAGGTCGTGACCAGGATGTCGCCCGCTTCGAGGTCGGCCTCCGCCATGTCGAGGACGACGCGAGCCCTCCCCTCCACGGTCCCGGCGGAGACCGGCACGCCGATCAGGGCGCCGACCGGCGCGTCCTCGCGCCGGTACGCCCCGTTGAGGGCCTCACCGTCCGAGGTGAGCACCCGGGGCGGGGTGAGCTCGTGATACGAGCGGAACGCCTCCTTGCGTTGCTGGATCAGCCGGTCGTCCACCCGGTTCGCCCGCACGACGTCACGGAGTTCCTGGAACGTCAAGTAGAAGGAGTCCTCCCGCTCGGGAAGCACACCCGCCCGCACGAGACGTTCGGCTTCCTTCAACAGGGCCTGCTTGTAGACGAAGTAGCGGCTGATGATGCCGTACTTCGGGTACTCCCGGTATCCGATGAAGGTTCTGACCCGCTCGATCATCCGCTGGGTCTCGTCGGCCTTCCGATCCCCGTCCGGCAGGGCACGCAAGCGTGACAGTACGTCCTGTTCCTTCTTCTGCGCCTTCAGTCGCCCCTGTTCGAAGCGCCGCTCGGCGGCGCCCGGTTCGAAGATCCTGACGTTGTCCAGGAGTACGGGCACCAGCGTGGCGGGGCGTTCGCGCCAACGCGGCCTCGTGATGTCGATCTCCCCGGCGCAGCGCATGCCGTACCGGTCGAGGTAGGCCTCGATGGCGTCGCGCGCCTCGCTCCCGCCCGCGACCTTCGCCAACTCGTCCAGGAAGTCCTCGCCCTCGACCTCCCGCAGGAACGCCAGCACCTCCGGTAGCGGGCGGATGACGTCCGCGACGTCGAGCAGTGCCAGCCCCATCTCCGACGTGACGTTGTCAGGAGCGGACAGGGTCAGCGTGTCAGCCGCGTTCTTCTCGCCCAGCCACTCCTGCAGCTTGTCGTTGAGCCACCAGGTGGCCTCCATCCCCGCCATGATCGCCTGAATGCTCAGCGGATCGCTGAGCACCCGCTTGTGCTCCTCGAAGGCCTCCAGCAGGAAGTCGAACAGCTCCGGTCCGGTCTTCGTCCGGATGTCGCGCTCCAGAGCGGCGATGGACACCCGGCTGCGCTCGATCAGTTCGGTGACGATGGCCGGATCGGTCGGGATCGGCGTGGGCGCGCCGCCGGCCGGTGGGCCGCCGGGACCCGCGTCCGGGAGCGAGGGGACGAAGTCCTCCCGTTCGAGGACGGTCTCCAGAGCATCCCTGACCAGCGGATCGGCCTTCCCCAGGGCGTCGAGGAGACCGGCGCGGCTCGCGGGCGAGGCGAGGCGCCGGGTGACGTCGACGAACAGCCTCCCGCCGGCCTCGTGCATCGGCACCATGGCCGTCAGCTGCCACATGGAGTACCCCAGGGGCTTCATGGGGTCGGTCATCATCTGCCCATGGCCGACGGAGACGTAGACGTGGTTCTCCTCGTCGCCTGCCTCCGGGATGGGGAACAGCGTCGTGATCGGCCGGCTCTGAACGATCCGGAAGCCGTCGTCGACCAGGCACCATTCGATGTCCTGCGGGCCGCCGAAGTGCGCTTCGATCCGCCGCCCCAGCCGCACGAGGCTCACGGCCTGAGCATCCGTCAGCGCCGGCTGCTCCTGTCGCCGGGCGTCGACCGCCACCTCCCGCGTACCACCGGCCGGTAGAGCCTGAACGGCACGTTCCTTGGCGGCGATCGCCTTGGCGACGACCTCGCCGTCGCGCACCCGGAACACGTCCGGGTTCACCAGGCCGGAGACCAGGGCCTCGCCGAGGCCGAAGCCCGCGTCCACGGTGGCGACCTCGCGGTCGCCCGTGACGGGGTCGGCCGTGAACAGGATGCCGGACGCCTGCGGGAAGACCATCCGCTGCACGACCACGGCCATGAGGACCGTACGGTGGTCGATGCCGCCGCGTCGGCGGTAGATCACGGCCCGCTCGGTGAACAGCGAGGCCCAACACCGGCTGACGTGCTGGAGGATCGCCGCCGGCCCCACGACGTTCAGGTAGGTGTCCTGCTGGCCGGCGAAGGAGGCCGTCGGCAGGTCCTCCGCCGTCGCGCTGGACCGGACGGCGTAGGCGGCCTGTCCGCCGAACCGGGCGAGCGCGCCGGTGATCGCCGCAGCGAGATCATCCGGGATGACGACCTCCTCGATGGTCCGGCGGATCCGCTCGCTGAGCGTCCGGACCGCCTGCCGGTCGTCGGGGTCCACGCGCGACAACTGGTCGAGCTGATCGTCGATCGACGGCGCTTGCGTCATGATCCGGCGGAAGGCGTCCGTCGTCACGCAAAAGCCGTCCGGTACGCGGACGTCGTCGATCCGCGACAGTGCGCCGAGGTGCGCGCCCTTGCCGCCGACGACCGCGACCCAGGTCGGGTCGACCTGTCGCAGATCCCGCACGTACTGCTCGATCACTGAGATACCTCCGAGGTGGCTGTGTTCCGTCGTCCTGCAGCGGCCGATCGAAACACCGGCCCCTCCCGTTCTGCCGAAGCTCTTGTCGAGCCCGTATCCATCCTTGGTTCGACGTCACCGCGTCCTTCACGCGTCGACAGCGACACACGCACGTCGTTCCCCCATTTCCGCAGGTTGTGGCCTCGGTCGACGATTCTGCGCCGTGCCCCGGGGCTTGTGGCAAGCCCCCCGGTGCGCTATACGTTGAGAGTGGCGGGAGGGAGTACCCCCTGCCCATGGGCGACGCTCCGCCCACAGCCGACACCTCGAAACCCAGGGTGAGCCGTGGCAGTTGCGTGCGTACGCGGCCCCGCGCTCCCTCTACCACCTCAAGGAAGTCGACCCGCATGCGTGGGTGATCCCCCGGCCCGCACCGGGCGTTGCGCGGGATCCTCGTCGGCCACTTCGGCCCGCCCATGGTCCGAGGCCGTGACGGACGGACGGACCGACCGGCGCCGAGGCGGAGCCTCCGGGCCGCCCGCTACGCCACCGAATCGACCGTGGCGGCGAGGGCGGCGACGGCCAGGGGGACGGTGGCGTGGACGTCCGGTGCCGGCGCCGCGGCATCCGTCCCGAGGGTGCGACGGGCTTCCGCGCAGGAGGTGACCACGGCGGCCGCCGTGCCTGCCTCGCGGCACATGCGATCCGCCCTGACGACGATGCTCACGGCTGCGGGACTCAGCGCGGCGTCGGACAGTTCGAGCACCACGGGCGTGGACCGGTGGGCCGACAGGAGGCCGTCGATCGTCGACGTCGTCGCGGCCCGACGGCCGATGTCGAGGTCGGCTTGCAGTCGGACGATCAGTACTCCGCTGTCGGTCACCTTGATGGGCAGCACGGACACTCCTTCGCTACGCAAGCCGCAACTGTTTGTGTACCGGCCACGTGCCCTGACCGTGCGGTTGCATGCGCACGAACGGCCTACCGGGTGGAAGGCGCCCGCCAAGGCGGTCGGCGGACCACCTTCGGCTACCGGGGCCGGTCGTCCTCCTCGTTCTCCTCGTTCGCCCTGGCCACCCGCTCGGCGTCCGCCGACGGCTGGGCCCCGGTGCCCGTGCGGGACGGGACTCCGGGCCGTCTTCCGTGCTCGTCCGCGGTGCCGCCTTCGTGCTGCATCCGAGGTCGCCGTACCCGCGGCCTCTCGTCGTTCTCGCCCGCGCCGCTCATGTGCGCACCTCCTCCGTGCCCGCTCGCCCCTCTCCCGTACGCCTACCCGGTCACGCGCGGTCGAGACACGCGCGGAGCGCGCCCTGGCCGGGCCCTGAGCTCGGCCAGGCCGGGCTTTCGGGCTCGCGCGGTATGCCGGCGGCTCCCGCGGGGGCCCCGCCGTACGCTCGCGGGATGACCGACAACGAGATCAAGCTGAAGGCCATCGCCGCACTGACGGGTGTGCGGAGCGGGATCGGCGCGGACTACGTCTCCTCGCTGCTCGGTGAGGTGACACCGGCGGAGTTCCTGGTGCCCGCGGAAGCCGACGCGGCAGAGGTCGGGTCCGCCGTGCTGGACCAGCTGTCCGGCCCGCTCAGCGCCCTGATCAGCGGCTTCGTGCTCGCTTTCGAGGCGGTCGCGGACGCATTCGACCAAACGGGGTCGCAGGCATCGGCGCAGGAGATCCTGCAGGACCTCGCCCTGCGACTCGCGAGCGAATCCGACTGATCCGGCGTGCTCGCCGAGCGATCGCGGGCAGGAGGACAGGGGTGTCCGAGAAGGTCAGGATCCCGCTGATCCGCGTGATCGTCGTACGTTGGGGAGGGGCAGGAGAGCAGGCGGTGCTTCCGACGGCTACCGCGACGAGAGGGACGAGCAGGAGGACGGATCATGAGCGAGACCAGTGCCCGCGGCGACGACGTCTACCAGCCTCAGCCGGAGGACGAGCCCTCCGAACTGCAGCCCGACATGGACGACAGCCTCGGCGAGCCCGGCATGGACGCCCTGCTCGACCAGGGGTACTCGCCGCCCGAGAGGCCCTATACGAGGCAGGGGGACGACACCACAGGTGAAGCGCAACGGCGGGGGGAGACCCTCGACGAGCGCCTCGCCAGGGAAGAGCCCGATGGGGAACCCACGGCGGGGGACGGCATCGGGGACCTGGTGGACGGCGAGGGCGAGCCCATGGACGCGCAGGCGTGCGGCCCGCGCGCCGGAAGGCTGGCCGCGGCCACCGCCTCGCCCCACGAGAACTCCGTCCTCGCGCGCGACGTGGGGATCGACGCGGGGGCGGCCTCGGCCGAGGAAGCCGCCATGCATCTCATCGAGGAACCTGAGGAGGGCCCCTAGGCCGTCTCTTTCGGACCTTGCCGGGTCCGCGCCGCCCGGCACCGCACCTCGCTGCACTGCCGGGGCAACCGAGTACGTCCAGTACACGGCAGCCCCGGAAGCACGCCGAGGCACGGCACCGGACGACGCGGACCTGACCGACA
>NZ_JBGBPT010000047.1:0-67770 GCF_041106355.1 Streptomyces sp. BF23-19
GGGTGGAGGCGCTGGCCGGGGCGGTGATCAGCCCGGCGCAGCTGTTCGACCTGGCTCCGGCGCTGGCGGCGCAGCTGGGGGTGCGGGTGGTGGCGTAGCCCCGCCGGGGGCAGCGCCACCGGGGGCGCCGCCCGGGGGCCCCGCGCGTCACACGCCGGCGGGGCCGGAGGGGGCCGGGAGTGGGGCGGTTGCGGCGAATGGCCGAGTAGGTGGGTGTCCGGGCGGGCGGGCCGTCGGATGGGGTGCCTAACGTCGCTGGCAGACACATCGGTGCACGAGCCCTGTGGAGGTGTCATGTCCCGTCTGGGCCGCTGGCTGGCGGGGGCCTGCGCGAGTACGGTCGCCGTCGGCCTGCTCATCACGGGGAGCGCCCTCGGTGGGCGGTCGCCGCAGGAGGGTGCCGGGGGTGGCGCGGGGACCGAGGTCCCCGACGTCGCCGTGGGCGCCTATCTCCACTACGGCTCGCCCGGCGTCGAGCGGATGCGGGAGCTGTCGAACTGGCTCGGCGGTACCGAGCTGCGCGCCGGGCACACCTACCTGCCCGGAGACACCTGGGAGAACATCGAGGGGGCACCCGATTCCCTGCGCAGCTGGGCACGGTGGCGCCTGGAGAAGGACGATCGGCTGTTCGTGCTGAACGTGCCCATGCAGGAGCGCAACGAGGCGGGCGTCCCCGACGGCCAGGTCGCCGAGCTGATCCGCTCCGGCGCGCGGGGTGCCAACGACCACCACTTCCGGCGGCTGGCCGAGCGCCTGGTCGAGCTCGGGGTCCCGGACACGGTGATCGTGCTCGGCTGGGAGATGAACGGCTTCGACTACACCCACCGTTGCCGGCCCGACCCCGAGAACTGGAAGACGTACTGGCGGCGCGTCGTGGCTGCCATGCGCTCGGTGGAGGGGCAGCGGTTCCGGTTCGACTTCGCCCCCAATCGTGGCGGTGACGCGATCGCCTGGACCAGCTGCTACCCGGGTGACGACGTGGTCGACGTCATCGGCATGGACTCCTACGACCAGGAGCCCGGCCGTACCTTCGACGAGCAGGTCACCCAGCCCTACGGACTCCAGCAGCACGTCGATTTCGCGCGGGCCCACGGCAAGCGGATCTCGTACCCCGAGTGGGGGCTGTTCCGGCACGGAGACAACCCCGCCTACGTACAGGGCATGCTGGCCTGGTTCGCCGAGCACGAGCCGCTCTACCACAGCATCACCGACTACTGCCCGCACGGCGTGTGGCAGTGCGGCCAGAATCCGCGCTCCGCGCAGGTGTTCCGGGAGTCCCTGTCCGTCGGGTGATCGGACCCCGGCCGGACCCCGGTCGGGCCGGCTACGCCGGGACGCGGGGGAAGCGGGCCTGGAGGGTCCAGATGGCCGGGTTGTCGGCGAGGCCGTCGTGCATGTCGATCAGGTCCGCGATGAGGTCGTGCAGGAAGTCGCGGGCCTCGCGGCGCAGCAGGCGGTGGCTGAAGGTCAGCGGGGCTTCCTCGGCCGGCATCCAGTCGGCCTCGACGTCGACCCACCCGAAGCGGCGCTCGAAGAGCATCCGGTCCGTGGACTCGGTGAAGTCGAGCTCGGCGTACTGCCGGTTCGCGGAGCGGTTGCCGCGGGGGTCCTTGTCGAGCTGTTCGACGATGTCGCACAGCGCCCAGGCGAAGTCCAGTACGGGCACCCATCCCCAGGCTGTGGACACTTCCCGGTCCGCGGTGGTGTCGGCGAGGTACACGTCCCCGCAGAACAGGTCGTGCCGCAGGGTGTGGACGTCCGCGGAGCGGTAGTCGGTCTGCGGGGGGTCCGGGAAACGCCGGGAGAGGGAGTAGCCGATGTCGAGCACGTAGCTGATGGTGTCACGGGTGTCGGGGCCGTTCACCTCCGGTGTCAGGGCAGGAGGCGCTGTTCCTTGGCGACGGAGACGGCGCCCGCGCGGGTGTCGACGCCGAGCTTGTCGTAGATGCGGCCCAGGTGGGTCTTGACGGTGGCCTCGCTGATGAACAGGGCGCGGGCGATGTCGCGGTTGCCCAGGCCCCGGGCCAGCTGGCCGAGGATGTCGAGTTCGCGGTCGGTGAGGGTGGGGCGGGTGCCGCGCATGTGGGCCATGACCCGGCTGGCCACCGGCGCGGACAGGGTGGTGCGGCCCTGGGCCGCGGAGTGGATGGCGGCGAAGAGCTCCTCCGGGCGTTCGGCCTTGAGGAGGTAGCCGGTGGCGCCCGCGCCGATCGCGCGGGTGATGTCCGCGTCGGTGTCGTAGGTGGTGAGGACCAGGACGTGCGGGGGCCGGGCGAGGGCCGTGATGCGCCGGGTGGCTTCGACGCCGTCGATGCCCTCGCCCAGCTGGAGGTCCATCAGGACCACGTCGGGGTGGAGTTTCGCGGCGAGGGCGACGGCTTCCTCGCCGCTGCCCGCCTCGCCGAGGACCTCGATGTCGGGCTCGCTGCCGAGCAGGGCCAGGAGTCCGGCGCGGACCACCACGTGGTCGTCGCAGAGGAGGATCGTGGTCATGGGGCCGGCTCCAGGGGGATGGCCGCGGAGAGGACGGTGCCCTCGCCCGGCGTGGATTCGATCGTCAGGGTGCCGCCGAGCTGGCGGACGCGGGCCCGCATGGCCGGGAGGCCGTGCCCGCGCTCGGCGGCACCGGTACGGGTGCCGTTGCCGGTGCCGGGCTCGGTGAAGCCGTGGCCGTCGTCGGCGATGTCCAGGACGACCTGGTCGCCCAGGAAGCTCAGGGTGAGTGCGGCCGTACGGGCGCCGGAGTGCTCGCGGACGTTGGCCAGCGCGCCCTGGGCTATGCGCAGCAGGGCGGACTGGACGCGGTCGGGGAGCGGGGCGGGGGTGCCTTCGAGGTGGAAGCGGACCTCGATGTCCGGGCCGGCGTCGAGGGAGCGCAGGGCTTCGGCGAGGCCGGCGCCGTCGGCGAGTTCGGACGGGGCCAGGTCGTGGACGAGCCGGCGGGCTTCGGCGAGGCCGTGTGCGGCGATGCCGGTGGCGGTACGGACGTGCGCGCGGGCGGTGGTCGGGTCGGTGTCCCAGGTGCGGTCCGCGGCCTGGAGCAGCATCTGCTGGCTGGACAGGTTCTGGGCGAGGGTGTCGTGGATCTCCATGGACAGCCGCTGCCGTTCGGCGAGGGTGCCTTCGCGGCGTTCGGTGGCGGCCAGCTCGCGGCGGGTGCGGATCAGGTCGTCGATGAGGGTGCGCTGGGCCTGGGCCTGGCGCTCCATGTGGACGAAGACGGCGGTGGCGAGGGCGGCGACGGCGGGCGGGGCCAGGAGGAGGTTGGGGTCGAAGGCCTTGGCCAGTTGGAGCTGGGCGATCACCACGAAGGTGGTGAGGAGGGCCACGAGGACGACGGCGGCGCGCGGCGGGAGGGTGCGCAGGGCGGTGAAGAACAGCGGTACGGCGCACCAGGCGAAGCTCGGCGCGAGGACGACCAGGACCATCCAGGTGGTGACGACCAGGCCGAGCCACAGGAGCCGCCGGGCGGTGGGGGCGGCGCCGAGGGCGGGGCCGAGTACGTAGAGCAGGGCCAGGGTGACGCTGAGGGCGATGATCCACGGGGTGCGGGGTTCGCCGGGGTGGCGGAGCAGGAAGCGGACCACGGAGGCGCCGAGGAGCAGGAAGAACGCGGTGTGGGCGACGGTGGTCAGCGTGCGGGTGTCGTCGCGCGGCGGGGCGGGGTGGCTCACCGGTTGCTCCTGATGTGCGGGTTCGCGTTCATTGTCGCCCGCGGCGCCGCTGCCGGGGCGCCGCCCCGGACCCCGTGCCTCGAACGTCGGCGGGGCTGGATGGTGCCGGCGGCGCCGGGTGGTGCCGACCGGCCTGGGAGGCGCCGGCGGGGCGTGACCAGCCAATACCGCGCCGGAGGCGATCCGCATCGACCGATCGGATGACCCCTGGGTCAGCCGGTGCGGTGGGTGGGGCGAGCCGGTACGGGGACGGGGGGCGGGGGGTTTCGGGCCGAGGCTTGGAGCAGTGAAGGAGCCGGTCCGACCGGCCCGGACCGACCCGATGCCGACCCCGTGCCACCGTGCCACCGTTCTCAGGAGCAGAGATGAACACCCGCACCCGCGTTCTCACCGGTACCGCCCTCGCCGTCGCCCTGGGCGCCGGAGCCTTCGGTGCCGTGAGCGCCGCCGCGACCCCCGCCTCCGACGTCGCCGCGGCGTCCGTCGCCTCGGTCTCCTCGAAGAAGGACGGGCCGGCCGACAAGAACTTCACCACGACGACGCACCTCACCGTCGACGCCGCGACCCGCGCCGCCCAGGCCGCGCTGAAGGCCGCCGAGTCCGAGAACCAGAAGGTGACGGTCGCCGTCGTCGACCGCAACGGCAACACCATCGTCACCCTGCGCGGCGACGGCGCGGGTCCGCAGTCCTACGAGTCGGCGCAGCGCAAGGCCTTCACCGCCGTGTCCTGGAACGCGCCGACCTCGGTGCTCGTGGGCCGCCTCGCCCAGACCCCGAACCTGAAGGACATTCCCGGCACCCTCTTCCTCGGCGGTGGCACCCCGGTCCAGGCGAACGGCGCGCCCGTCGCCGGTGTCGGTGTGGCCGGTGCCCCGAGCGGTGACCTGGACGAGAAGTTCGCCAAGGCGGGCGTGGACGCGCTCGGCAAGTAGCCCGCGGAGCCCGGCCGCCTAGGATCGGGTGCGTGGAACTCCGCGCTCTCTCCCGCCTCGCCGCCCCCGCCGTCGCCGCCCTGCTCGCCCTCACCACGGGGTGTACGGGGGACACGGTGCAGGGGCGGCCGGGTGCGTCGGGGCTGCGTGATCCGTACTTCCCCCGGGCCGGGAACGGCGGCTACCAGGTCGACCACTACGCGCTGGACCTGGACTACGACCCCGCCGACGGGCAGCTGCACGGTACGGCCGTGATCACCGCCCGCGCCGAGCAGGCGCTCAGCTCCTTCAACCTGGACTTCAGCGGCCTGAACGTCGAGGGCGTGACCGTCCAGGGCGAGGGGGCCCGGTACAACCGGACCGGCAACGAGCTGACGGTGCGGCCCGCCGAGGACCTGGAGAAGGGCGAGGTCTTCCGTACGGAGGTCGACTACAGCGGGAAGCCGAAGCCCCTCGCGGATCCGGACGGCTCCAAGGAGGGCTGGATCACCACGGAGGACGGCGCGGTCGCCGTCGGTGAGCCGCTCGGTTCGATGACCTGGTTCCCCGGCAACCACCACCCCAGTGACAAGGCCGCGTACGACATCACCATCACCGTTCCGCGCGGCTACGAGGCGGTGTCGAACGGCGAGCTGCGTTCCCGCGTCGAGGGCACGGACGGGCGGACCGTGTTCGCCTGGCACAGCCCGGAGCCGATGGCGAGCTATCTGGCGACCGCGGCCATCGGGCGGTACAAGGTGACAACCGGGCGGACGCCCTCGGGGGTCGGCCTCTACAGCGCGGTGGCGCCCGGGGAGGATGCGGCGGGTGGCGGTCCGCTCGGGCGGCTGTCGGAGATGGTGGAGTGGGGCAGCGGCCGGTTCGGCCCGTATCCCTTCGCCTCGGCGGGTGCGATCGTGGTGCCCGCCGGGACCCTCGGCTACGCGCTGGAGACCCAGGGCCGGCCCGTCTACCCCGGCGCGCCGAGCGAGGAGCTCGTCGTGCACGAGCTCGCGCACCAGTGGTTCGGCGATTCGGTGTCGCCGAAGTCCTGGAAGGACATGTGGCTCAACGAGGGTTTCGCGACCTACGCCGAGTGGCTGTGGGCCGAGGACCACGGCGGGCCCACGGCGCAGGAGCACTTCGAAGCCTTCCGGACCGGTGATACGGACGTCGACCAGGACGCCGACGTCGACTGGGCCGCGTTCCCGCCCGCCGACCCGCCCGGAGCCCAGGACATCTCCGCGGATCCGGTGTACTACCGCGGCGCGATGGTCCTGCACCGGATCCGGCAGGAGGTGGGCGACGAGAAGTTCTTCGCCCTGGTGCGCGGCTGGGCCGAGGACCACCGGCACAAGAACGCGAGCACGGCCGACTTCACCGCCTACGCCGAGGAGAAGACGGGGCGGGACCTGAAGAAGGTCTGGGACGTGTGGCTGTACGGGAGGGCTCGCCCCGCGTAGGGGCGGGGTCCGCGGCGGGGACCCCGCCACGCGGACCCGCTACGGGGCTTCGAGCGGCTTGCGCAGCACGGTGCAGGCGCGGCCCCTCTCGCGGTCCTCGGCCCGGCGCAGGGGGACGTACCCCTGGGACTGCCAGAAGGCGAGGGCCTCGGGGTTGTCGTCGAGTACGGCGATCCGTACGCCCGTGCGTCCGACGGCGCGGAAGCGGTCCTCGATCAGGGTGGCCACGGCGCGGCCGTATCCCTCGCGGTGCGCGGTGGCGTCGATGAGCAGCAGGCCGATCCACGGGTCCGGGTCGTCGTCGGCGGGTGCCTGCGCGAGCGTGGCGGCCAGCCCGACGAGGCGGCCGGCGGACCGGGCGAGGAGCACCTCGGCGCTGTCGTGGGCGAGTTCACCGGCGAGTGCTTCGGCGACCTGTTCGACCGTGATGCGGTTCGGGTCGGGGAAGTCTCCGCTGAGTTCGAAGAACGCGTGGTTCGTCGAGTAGAGGGCGGCGATCTCGGTGAGTACCGGGCCGGGAAGGGCGCCGTCGACGGGGACGAGCGGTTGCAGGATCACCTGTGAACGGTAGCGAAACCCCCTCCCCGGACGGCCGGGAGGGGGCTTCACCTGCGCTGGTGTCCGGCGGCTGCCGGACCTCGCGGTCCTGGGGACTCAGACGTTGACGCCGAAGTCCTGCGCGATGCCCGTGAGGCCGGAGGCGTAACCCTGGCCGACCGCGCGGAACTTCCACTCGGCGCCGTTGCGGTAGAGCTCGCCGAAGACCATGGCGGTCTCGGTGGCCGCGTCCTCGGAGAGGTCGTAGCGGGCGATCTCGGCGCCGCCGGCCTGGTTCACGACGCGGATGTACGCGTTGCGGACCTGGCCGAAGTTCTGGCTGCGGGCCTCGGCGTCGTAGATGGAGACCGGGAAGACGATCTTGTCCACGTCGGCCGGCAGGCCGGCGAGGTTGACGTTGATGGCCTCGTCGTCGCCCGCGCCCTCGCCGGTGCGGTTGTCACCGGTGTGGACGATGGTCTGGTCCGGGGTGGACTTGTTGTTGAAGAAGACGAAGTGGCCGTCGGAGACGACCTTGCCCGTCGGGTTGACCGCGATCGCCGAGGCGTCGAGGTCGAAGTCGACACCGGTCGTCGTACGGACGTCCCAGCCGAGGCCGACCGTGACGGCAGCGAGGCCCGGGGCCTCCTTCGAGAGCGAGACGTTGCCGCCCTTGGACAGGCTGACAGCCATGGGAATGTCCCTTTCCTCATCCAACATGCACGTACAGGCGGTCAAACTACCGCTGCCTCCTATAACGCGACGAGAGGCCGGTCGGGTTCCCGTCGTGAATTGTCCGTGACGGCGAATCTCCGCGGGCCGTGTGCGCGGGGCGGTAAATACGGGTGACGGCGGCCGGGGCGGGGGCGGATCATAGGGGCATGCCTGGTCCCTATGTCATCCGCGGTTCGGTCGTGCTCCCCGAGGGAGAGCTCGCCTGGCGGTTCTCGCGATCCTCGGGGCCCGGCGGTCAGCACGTGAACACCTCGGACTCGCGCGCGGAGCTGCTGTTCGACCTGGCGGCCACCAAGGCGCTGCCCGAGGTGTGGAAGGAGCGGGCGCTGGAGCGGCTCGCGGGGAAGCTGGTGGACGGGGTCGTGACCGTACGGGCCTCCGAGCACCGCTCGCAGCTGCGCAACCGGGAGATGGCGCTGGTCCGGCTGGCCTCCCTGCTGGCCGAGGCGACGGCGCCGCCGCCGAAGCAGCGCCGGGCGACGAAGATCCCGCGCGGGATCAACGAGCGCCGGCTGCGGGAGAAGAAGGCGCGGGCCGAGACCAAGCGGGGCCGTACGGGCCGGGACTGGTAGCCTCCGCCCGTGCCCGTCTTACGTGTCCTACCCGCCCCGGCAGCCCTGGCAGCCCCACGGGCCCTACGAGCCCAGGTGCCTGTAGCGTCCGCGGAAGTACGTGAGCGGCTGCCCGTCCGGGGACGGCAGGCCGGCCGTCAGGACCCGGCCGACGACCAGGGTGTGGTCGCCCGCCTCGACGCGGTTCTCCGTACGGCATTCCAGGGTGGCCAGGGCGCCGCTCAGCAGGGGTGCGCCGGAGGCCTCGCCGCGTACGTGGGGCAGGTCGGCGAAGAGCAGCCGGTCGCTGATCCGGCCCTTCATCGCGAAGCGGCCCGCGACCTGGAGTTGGTGGTCGGCGAGGACCGACACCGCCCACAGGGGCTGTTCCGCCAGCAGGTCGTCCATCCGGGAGCCCTCGCGCAGGCTCACCAGGACCAGCGGCGGGTCCAGGGACACGGAGAGGAAGGCGGTCGCCGTCATGCCGACGTCCTCGCCGCGTGGGCCGTCCGCCGTCAGCGGGGGCTCGTGCGCGGTGATCAGGCATACGCCCGCCGCCAGCCGGGCCATCGCGGCCCGGAACTCGTCATTGCTCACTCCCTCAGCATGGGGGGTTCCTTGGGGCGCGGTGGGTACGGGGGTCGTCTTCAGCACGTTGAGAACGCTAATCTCGCCCTTCCGCGTCGTACATCGGGCCTTGGTCCGAGTCGCGTCCCCGCCCCTTGGCCTAGGCCCGGGCGTATCGTTTGCTCTCGGGAATGTGAGGGAGCGCTCCCAGTCGTGCACGACCCCACGGCGCACCGATATTCACCTGATGTGACTTGAGTCACAGAGGGCAAGATTTGTTGACCCTGTGTACCTGCCGCACAGCTCACTGTGATTCAGTGGACGGGACACCGCAACGAAACGCCGATGACAAACCTGGAGTTGCTGTCGAGGTCTCGGGGAGAGCGAGCAATGGAGACCGAGTCGGAGCCGTACGTCCGTCTTGCGACCCTGCGGCAGCTGCACCGGGTGGTGGCCGAGCTCAACACGGCCCGGAGCCTGGCGGACACTCTGCAGACCGTCGTGGACGGCATCGTCGTGGGCCTCGGCTACGAACTCGCCTGTGTCAACCTCGTTCGCCCGGACGGTGATCTCGTCGTCGCCGCCTTCGCCGGCGACCCCGCCGCGGAGGCCCTCATCACCGGCCGCGTCGGCTCCCGTGCCTCCTGGGAACGCCGCCTGACGATGGGTGAGAACTGGGACGGGCTCAGGTTCATCCCGCACACCGAGGGCTGGGTCCTCATGGAGGACGACGTCCCCCAGTGGCACACCGACGGCCCCGATCCGCGGTTCGAGGACGAGTGGCACCCCGAGGACCGGCTCTACGCCCCCATGTATGCGTCCGGCGGGGAACTTCTGGGTGTCATTTCGGTGGACAGACCGCGCAACGGCCGCCGGCCCGGCGCCTGGGGCCGCGAAGCGCTCCAGATGTACGCCTTCCAGGCGGCGATTGCGATCAGCAATGCCAGGCTCCGGGCGAACATGCAGCGCGCCCTCGTCCGGCTGGAGCGCGAGCAACAGGCGCTGCGGGCCAGTGAAGAGTCGTTCCGCCAGGCCTTCGAGTACGCGCCCAGCGGCATGGCCATCGCCGAGATGGGCGGGGACCAGCACGGCCGGCTGCTGCGGACCAACGACGCGCTGTGCCGGCTGCTCGGCCGGCCCGCCTCCGTCCTGCGCCGCTACTCCTTCTCCGACCTGGTCCACCCCGAGGACATCGGCACCCTGCTGCGCACCTCCGCCGAGGGCGGCCGGGCCGAGCTGCGCCTGGGCCGCCGCGACGGCACGTATGTATGGGTCTCGCTGCGCAACTCCGTCGTCGCCGACGCCGCCGACGGACCCCGGTTCCTGCTCACGCACGTCGAGGACATCGAGGAGCGCAAGCGGCACGAGCTCCAGCTCGCCCATCGGGCCAGCCACGACTCGCTGACCGGCCTGCCCAACAGCGCCGAACTGCGGGCCCGGCTCGGGGCCCGGCTGTGCCGTAGGCCACAGTCCGTACGGGCCAGTGCCATCGAGGCGCTGGACGCGGCCTTCGAAGGGCGGGACGGATACGACGGCCACGCGGCGCACGGGGGCCACGCGGCACACGCCGGACACGACGGGCACCCGGTGGGGGCGGAGGCGGGTGGTGCCGGTGAGCACGGGTTTCAAGTCGACGGCCCCGACCGGTACCCCGGGGCCGACCCCTTCGAATTCCCCGGGGCACCGCCCGCCCCCTCGGACGGTCCGTACGACCACCACGTACACACGGTGGCGCCCGCGACCGACATCGACGACGGGACGAAGGGGCTCGCGGTCCTCTTCTGCGACCTGGACGGCTTCAAGTCGATCAACGACCGGTTCGGGCACCACACCGGCGACGCGGTCCTGATCGAGGTCGCCCGGCGGCTGACGACCGGCGTCAGGGACGGTGACACCGTCGCCCGGCTGGGTGGTGACGAATTCGTCGTCCTGGCCGACGGCCTGGGTGCCGCCGACGCCGCCGACCTCGCGGTCCGGCTGCGCAACGCGATCATCCCGCCGATCCGGGTGGACGGCCGTGCGGTGCGGGTCGGGGCCAGTTTCGGCATCGGCTGGGCCAGCTGCGGGATGTCGGCCGACGAGGTGCTGCGCTCCGCCGACCAGCGGATGTACATCGAGAAGAGGTCCCGGTCGAAGGCCCATCGCCGGGCGGGATGATCCGGTCTGCCGCTCGTGGGCGCACGTGTTCGGGGTAGGCTCCCGTGGGTCGAAAGGAGTGACCTGCGATGACGACGCCCGCGAACAACGGCCCGCACGGTGGGGCGAACAAGCCCGAGGACGACGATCCGTTCGGCTATCTCTACGAGGATGGCCAGGCGGCCGGAGCCACCCCGCCCGCATCGGGCGGTGGATATGGGTACCCGGGCTCGTCGGTCGGTGGTCACCCCGGACCTCAGCCCGGCGTCCCCCGCACCTCGCACCACCAGGTGCGTACGGTCGGCGAGCGCAGGAACGGAGGCCAGCGCGGTCCCGTCCCGCACCAGCAGGGCCCCGCGCAGCAGGCTCCTGGCTACCAGGCCCAGTACCAGGCCCCGGAAGCCCTTCAGGCGGGCGGTTACGCCGTTCCGGCGCAGCAGACGCAGACGGTCGCGCAGCCGGGCGGCCACGGCGGTGGTCGTGGCGGTGGCGGCGGCTCCAGCCGGCGCGGTCTGCTGATCGCGGCCGTCGCCGTGGTCGCGGTGGTCGTGATCGGCATCGTCGCGGCCCTGCAGTTCGGCGACAAGGACAAGGGCAAGGGACAGCCCACCGCGAACGATGGCCAGCAGTCGGCGGCCCCCCAGAACCCGGCCAGTCAGGCCCCGAGCAGCCCGAAGCCCTCGCAGGCCCCGCTGCCGAAGGGCGAGGCGGCCGGTGCGGGCATGGTGCTGACCGGTGGTGCGCGGCTGGAGAGCACGGTGCCCGGTTCGAAGAGCTCGGGCGGCCAGTACGTCGCCGGGTTCAACCAGCCCGGTGCGGCGCTCACCTGGACGGTGGACGTGCCGGAGGCGGGCGAGTACACGCTGTTCGTCAACTACGGCGTTCCCGGCAAGCCCGGCAAGGCGACCCTCACGGTCAACGGTCAGAGCCCGAACCAGTCGCTGAACCTGGACAACTTCGCCAAGGCGGCGGACGGTGCCTGGGACAAGGGCTGGACGCGCACCTTCGCGTGGATCACCCTCAAGAAGGGCTCGAACGCGATGAAGATCTCGTGCGAGCCCGGCAACCAGTGCGACGTGGTCTTCGACCAGCTGGAGCTGGCCGGGGGGCACGTCAGGCGCTGACGGCGGGGACGGACGCCCCTCCTCGGAACGAATCAGGCTCTGCCGCGCATGCGGCAGAGCCTGATTCCGTTGAGGCCTCACGCCGCGGAAGAGGCGTCACGAGTGCGGTCCGCACAGCGCTTTGACGGATCCTCGGTCACATCCGCGGAGCGGTCTCGCAGCTGTCGGCCGCCGTCAAACGCCGGCGGTGACGCGTACGGCGCGCCGCAGTTCCTCGTAGACGCCCGGGTCGAACGCTCCCGCCGTCGGGGCGAGGACCGTGGCCGCCGAGAGGGCGACCGCGCGGGTGAGGCGTTCCGGCCAGTCCAGGCCCTCCGCGAGCGCGGACAGCAGGCCGGCGACCGCGGAGTCCCCGGCTCCGGTGGGGTTGCCGGACAGCCGGCGCGGCGGGGCCGCCTGCCACGAGCCCTCGGCGGTGGCCGCCAGCAGGCCGTCCGGGCCGAGCGAGGTGACCACCGCGTGGGCGCCCCGGCGGCGGGCGTCGCGGGTGGCGGGGAGCGGGTCGCGGGATCCGGTGAGTTCGGCCAGTTCGACGGCGTTCGGCTTGATGATCTCCGGACGGGCGGCGACCCCGCGGCGCAGGGCCTCGCCGCTGGTGTCCAGCAGGACGGGCACCCCGGCCGCCCGGGCCGACCGTACGAGCAGCGCGTACGCGCCCACCGGCACGCCGGGCGGGAGGCTGCCGCACAGGGCGACGGCGCGGGCGCCGCGCACCAGGTCCTCGTAGTGGGCGAGGAACCGCGACCACTCCGCGGCGGTGATCAGCGGGCCCGGCTCGTTGAACTGCGTGGTGTCGCCGGAGGCCGCGTCGGCCACCGCGACCGTGCGCCGGGTGTTGCCGGAGCAGGGCACCAGGGCGTCGACCACTCCCGGGGAGCGCGCGAGCAGCCCCCGTACGACAGAGCCGACCGGGCCGCCGGCGAAGCCGGTCGCCGTGACCTCGTGGCCGAGGGCGGCCAGGACGTGGGCGACGTTGATCCCCTTGCCGCCGGCGCGTTCGGTGACGGCGGAGACCCGGTGCGAGGCGTGCGGGAGCAGGCGCGGCACTTGGTACGTGACGTCGAGCGCGGTGTTGAGCGTCACGGTAAGGATCATGGGCACTCCCGGGTCTGATGCTGCCGGGATCATGCCAAACACAAGGCGGTCGGCCCAGTCCTCGGGCCGGCCGTTTTCCCTGGATGTGACCGCTCGGCCGTCAGATCGGCGGTCAGGAGGGCGGGTTGACGATCCATTCGCCGCGCCGCATGACGCCCTTCACGTCGAACGCGGCGTCCAGCACGACGAGGTCCGCGTACTTGCCGGGCTCCAGCGAGCCGATCTCGTCGTACAGGCCGATCAGCTTGGCCGGGTTGGCGGAGATCGCCTGGACCACGGACTCTACGGGCAGCTTGTCGAGGGTCACCGAGCGCTTGAAGGCGGTGTCCAGGGTCAGCGTCGAGCCGGCGATGGAGCCGCCCTCCACCAGTCGTGCCACGCCGTTCTTGACCTCGACCTCCAGCGGGCCGAGGTGGTAGGTCCCGTCACCGAAACCGGCCGCGTCCATCGCGTCGGTGATCAGTGCGACGCGGTGCGCGCCCGCGTGGTGGAAGGCCAGTTCCAGGGCCGCCGGGTGCAGGTGGGTGCCGTCGTTGATGAGCTCGACGGTGATCCGCTCGTCCTCCAGCAGCGCGGCGATCGGGCCGGGTTCGCGGTGGGCGAGGGGCGGCATCGCGTTGAAGAGGTGGGTGGCCACGGTCGCGCCCGCGTCGATGGCGGCGCGTGTCTGCTCGTACGTGGCGTCCGTGTGGCCGATCGCCGCGATGACCCCGTGCTCGGCGAGCAGCCGTACGGAGTCCAGGCCGCCCGGCAGTTCGGTGGCGAGGGTGAACATGCGGGCGGCGCCGTGCGCGGCGTCGATCAGCTTGCGGACCTCGGCCGGGTCGGGGTCGCGCAGCAGGTCCTCCTTGTGCGCGCCCTTGCGGCAGGGGTTGATGAACGGCCCCTCGAAGTGGATGCCGGCGATCTCACCCGCTTGCGTCAGCTCGGCGAGCAGGGCGGCGCGGCGGGCCAGTTCGTCCAGGTCCCCGGTGACGGTGGAGGCGACCAGGGTGGTGGTGCCGTGCTCGCGGTGGGTGCGGACACCCTTGAGGACGTCCTCGGCGGTGCCGGAGGTGAACGAGGCGCCGCCGCCACCGTGGTTGTGGATGTCGACGAAGCCGGGGACGACCCAGTGCCCGGACAGGTCGACGGTCCGCGCGCCCTCGTGGGCGCTGCCGGCGATCCGGTCGCCGTCGACGATGACCCTTCCGCCCGCCACCGTTCCGGTGGGCAGCACCACCCTGGCGCCCGAAAGAACAGTGCTGTGTGCGCTTCCGGACATCAGGCCGGTACCTCCGTGGCGAGTAGGTCCCAGGCGAGCAGCCCTGCGCCCAGGCATCCGGCGGTGTCCCCGAGGGCCGCCGGCACGATGTGGGGGAGCCGCTGGAACGTCACGCGCTCCTCCACGGCCGTCCGTAGCGGTGTGAACAAGGTTTCCCCGGCCTCCGCGAGCCCGCCACCGATGATCAGCGTGCGCGGGTCCAGCAGGGTGATGGCGGTGACCAGTCCGTCGGCGAGGGCACCGACGGCGGCCAGCCAGACCTCCTGGGCGCGCGGGTCCCCGGAGGCGACAGCCTTGGCGCAGTCGGCGGCGTCGGCGTCCGGGTCGCCGGAGGCGGCCGCCCAGGCGCGGCTGACGGCCGCGGCGGAGGCGAGTGTCTCCAGGCAGCCGCGCTGGCCGCAGCCGCATGCGGGACCGCCCGGGCGGACCACGATGTGCCCGATCTCGCCCGCGTAGCCGTGGGCGCCGGCCTCGATGCGGCCGGCGATGCCGATGGCTCCGGCGATGCCGGTGCCGAGCGGGACGAACAGGAAGCGGTCGGCGCCCCGGCCCGCGCCGATGCGGCCCTCGGCGAGTCCGCCCGTGCGCACGTCGTGGCCGAGGGCCACGGGGATGCCGCCGAGGCGGCTGCTGAGCAGGGCGCGCATCGGTACGTCGCGCCAGCCCAGGTTCGCCGCGTAGACGGCGATGCCGTTCTCGGCGTCGACGATGCCCGGGACGGCGACGCCGGCGGCCGAGGCGGGCCGTCCGAAGCGTTCCCGGCCGGTGTCGAGCAGTTCGGCGGCGAAGTCCTGGATCGTCTCGACGACGGCGTCGGGGCCACGCTCGCGGCCGGTGGCCCGGCGCGCCTCGTGGAGCAGGGTGCCGTCGTCGGCGACGAGGGCGGCCTTCATCCCGGTGCCGCCCACATCGAGGGCGATGACGTGTTTCACGGATTTCACAGAGACAGTCTCGCGTGCTCGGCGGGGAAAGGTCTAGTCCAATGGGGGAGATTGTTGAGCGGCCATACAAATTCGGGACCCCAGCCGGGAGCCCGATGTGGACGAGCCGCCAAAGTGGTGTAGACCTTACGTGGATCGTACGTACAAGAAGGGGTGGATGGAGAACTGTGAAGGGCCGTTACCTGAGCCTGGCCGCTTCCGGCGCCGCGCTGTGCCTGACTGCCGTGACGCTGACGGGCTGCGGAGCCATCGGCGGACTCACCGGAGACAACGAGGTGACCCTCCGGGTCGTGGCGGCCGACTACGGGGACAATCCGCAGAACTCCTCCGAGGCCTACTGGAAGGACCTCGCCGCGGGCTTCGAGAAGGCCAACCCCGGCACCAAGGTCGAGGTCAGCGTCTACTCCTGGTCCGAGGTCGACGCCAAGGTCGCCGAGATGGTCAAGGCCGGCAAGGCCCCCGACATAGCCCAGATCGGCGCCTACTCCGACTACGCGGCCGCCGGCAAGCTGTACTCGGCGGAAGAGCTGCTCTCCGTGAAGACCGAGGCCGACTTCCTCGGCCCGCTCGCCGACGCCGGCAAGGTCAAGCAGGTCCAGTACGGCATGCCCTTCGTCTCCAGCACCCGGCTGCTCTTCTACAACGAGAAGCTGCTCGCCGACGCCGGCGTGATCGGCAAGGACGCCAAGGGCTGGCAGCCGAAGAGCTGGGCGGACCTCGAAGCCGCCGCCAAGAAGCTCAAGGCCGCGAACGTGCCCACCCCCTTCGCGGTCCCGCTGGGCCGCGAGGAGGCGCAGGCCGAGACGATGATGTGGATGCTCGCGGGCGGTGGCGGCTACACCGACAACGAGGAGTCCTACGCGATCGACTCCGCCCCCAACGTCAAGGCGCTGGAGTTCCTGCGGGACAAGATGGTCGGCCAGGGACTGACCGGACCCGTGGAGCCCGGCAAGCTGGACCGGCAGGTCGCCTTCGACGGCTTCACCAAGGGCGAGGTCGGCATGCTCAACGGGCACCCGACGCTGCTCAAGCAGGCCGCGGCCAAGGGCGTGAAGTTCGGCATGGTGCCGCTGCCCACCTCCGACGGCAGCGACCAGCCCGCGATGGGCGTCGCCGACTGGGTCATGGCCTTCAAGAACGGCCACCGCCAGCAGTCCGGCAAGTTCCTGGACTTCCTGTACCAGCCGAAGAACGTGACGGCCTTCACCGAGAAGTACGACCTGCTGCCCGCCACCACCAGCGGCTACCAGGCCAAGCAGGCCGCCACCGGGGGCTCGTCGGTGCAGCTGAAGCCCTTCCTCGCGGCACTGCCCAGCTCCCGGCTGTACCCGGTCGGCAAGAAGTCCTGGGCGGGCGTCAGCGAGGACATCAAGCAGAACATCGGCAAGACCGTCCAGCCCGGCGGACAGCCCGCGAAGGTCCTGGAGCAGATCGCCACGGCCGCCCGCGCGTCCGACCCGCGCTGACCGGTGGCGGCGGGCAGGCTGTCAGAGCACGGCGTTAATCTGGCCGTATGACGGACGAGGGGCAGTTGACGGCCACGGAGGCCGCGGTGCTCGCGTACGAGGGACGTACCTGGCCCGGGCCCGGAGCCAAGGAACGGGCCATACGCGAAGGGCTGGGGATGACCCCCGTCCGCTACTACCAGCTGCTCAACGCGCTCATGGACGACCCGCGGGCGCTGGCCCACGCCCCGGGCACGGTCAACCGGCTGCGCAGGATCCGCGAGGGCCGGCGAGCCCGGCGATAGCCGTAGCCGTCCCACGGCCGGCCCGTTAGGGTCGTGCGTATGGGGAGCCATCCGCACGACCTGCCGATGCCCGTCACCGCTGCCGGACGCGAGGGACTCGAAGCCCTCCTCCGCATACCTCGCCGGTCCGTGGTCGCCCTGGACTTCGACGGCACCCTCGCCGACATCGTCCCGGACCCGGACCAGGCCCGAGCCCACCCCGGAGCCGTCCCGGCCCTGTCCGCACTCGCTCCCGAGGTCGACTCGGTGGCCGTGATCACCGGCCGGCCGGCGGGCGTCGCCGTCCGCTACGGGGGCTTCGCCGGGGTCCCCGGCCTGCAGCACCTGGTCGTCCTCGGCCACTACGGAGCCGAACGGTGGGACGCCGTCAGCGGCATCGTCCACGCGCCCGCCGAGCACCCCGGGGTGGCGGCGGTCCGGGCGGAGCTGCCGGGGTTCCTGGACTCGATCGGGGCCTGGCGCGGCACATGGATCGAGGAGAAGGGCCGGGCGCTGGCCGTGCACACCCGGCGGGCGGAGGATCCGGCGGCGGCCTTCGCGGCGCTGCGGGAGCCGCTGGCGGCCCTCGCGGCGCGGCACGGGCTGATGGTCGAGCCGGGGCGGGCGGTGCTGGAGCTTCGGCCGCCGGGCATGGACAAGGGCGTCGCGCTGACCGAGTTCCTGGCGGAGCGGGACGCGGAGGCGGTGCTGTACGCGGGCGACGACCTGGGTGACCTGGCGGCGTTCGCGGCGGTGGAGAAGGGCCGTACGGACGGCCTGCCGGGGCTGCTGGTGTGCAGTGGCTCCGCGGAGGTCCCCGAGCTCGCCGCCCGGGCCGACCTGGTCCTCCCCGGCCCGGGCCCGGTCGCCGCCTTCCTGGCCGCCCTGGCCGAGGCCATCCGTACCTGACCGTCCGCTGCGGGGGCGCCGCCCCCGGACCCCCGCGCCTCAAACGCCGGCGAGGCTGGATTTGCGGGGCTCCGGCCCGGATCCCCGCGCCTCAATCGCCGGCGAGGCTGGATTTGCGGGGCCTGGGTATTTCAGCCCCTCCGGCGTTTGAGGAGCGGGGTCTGGGGCGGAGCCCCAGCAGCGGCGCCGCAGGGAGGGCTCAGGCCAGGGCCGAGAGCTGGGCGCTGAACCAGGCCGCCGGGGGGAGGGACGTCGCCGCCGCCGCGAGGCGCTTGCAGCGTTCCGCGCGCTCCGGCACCGGCATCGCCAGCGCCTCGTGCAACGCCTCCGCCGTCTGCGTCACGTCGTACGGGTTCACCGTCAGCGCGTCCTGGCGGAGCTCCTCGTACGCCCCCGCCCCCGTGGACAGCACCAGCACGCACCCCGCCTCCGACACCACCGGGATCTCCTTCGCCACCAGGTTCATCCCGTCCCGCACCGGATTCACCAGCGCCACGTCCGCCAGCCGGTACGCGGCCAAGGACCGTTCGAAGTCGTCCTTCACCGACACCAGCACCGGCTGCCACTCCTCCGTCCCGAACTCCGCGTTGATCTCCGCCGCCAGCTCCGCCACCGCCGCCGTGTAGTCCCGGTACACCGCCAGGTCCTGCCGCGAGGGGTACGCCGACGCCAGGTGGACCACCCGGCCCCGCCACTGCGGGCGCGTGGTCAGGAGCTCCCGGTAGGCCAGCAGGCCGCGCAGGATGTTCTTCGACAGCTCGGTGCGGTCCACGCGGACGATCGTCCGCAGGCCGTCCACCTCCGCCCGCAGCTCCGCCAGCTTGGCGTTCACCTCCGGCCGGTGCGCCAGCGCCCGCAGTTCGTCCCCGTCCACGCCCAGCGGGTACGCCCGCACCCGCGTGGTGCGGGTGGGCCACGCCGAGTAGCGGTGGTGCTCCACCACCGAGCCCTCGCGCACCTCGGACCGCCCCCACGCGTCGTCGAGCCGCGCCGACCCCAGGAACTCGGCCGCCCACGCCTCGGTGTGGAAGCCGAGCACGTCCGCGCCGAGCATGCCCCACAGCAGGGTCTCGCGGACCGGGTCCGGCAGCATGGCGAGATAGCCCGGCGCGGCCCACGGGGTGTGCGTGAAGTGCGCGATCCGCAGGTCGGGACGGATCACCCGCAGCAGCCCTGGCACCAGTGCCAGGTGGTAGTCCTGCACCAGCACCTGCGCGCCCTCCGCGGCCTCCTCGGCCAGGGCCTCGGCGAAGGCCTGGTTGTAGCGCTCGTAGGACTCCCACTGCCTGCGGAACTCCGCGTCGAAGACCGGCTCGCGCGGGACGTCGTACAGGTGGTGGTGCGTGAACCACAGCACAGAGTTGGCGATGCCGTTGTACGCGTCGTCATACATCGTGGGATCGATGTCCAACATCCGGACGCCCGGTTCGGCCACGCCCCGGCGGACCGCCTCCCGGTCGGCGTCCGACAGTGCCGCGCAGATCCACAGGGCCCCTGGCCGCTCGGCGAGGGCCGCTGAGAGTCCGGAGACGAGACCGCCCCCGCCGCGCCGGGCGCTGAGCGTTCCTCCCCCAGCTACCGCTGGGTGGTGCCCCCCGTCGTCGAGGGCGTAGGAGAGGGGGCCACGGTTCGCTGCGACGAGCACCTGGGAAGCCATGCCGCCAAACCTAGCCCGGCCCGAGCCCGCTCAAACCGTACGTTCCCTCACGCCACGCGCCGCAGTGCGTACTCCTCGATGCCCGCCATCGGCGGCCGTTCCTCGGTGTCCACCGGGTACGTCCGCGGTACGAAGCCCTCCGGCCCGCGCTCGAACTGCGTGAGCTCCGGCCGTACGAGGTGCCCGCGCGAGAGTCGCACCTGGGCGGTGCGGTAGATCGCCGCGGCCATCCGGCCCAGCGCCTGCCCGTCCTGGTGGCGGTGGAGCCGTACGCCCACGTCCACCTGGGCCAGCGCGTCCAGCCCGACCGTGTGCAGCGCGTCGACCAGCAGGCCCAGCTCGACGCCGTACCCGACGGGGAACGGCAGCCGTTCCAGCAGGGAGCGGCGTACGGCGTACTCGCCGCCCAGCGGCTGGACGAAGCCGGCCAGCTGGGGCCAGTGGAGGTTGAGGAGGGGGCGGGCGACCAGCTCGGTGACCCGGCCGCCCTGGCCGGGGGTCTTGCCGGTGGCGAGCCCGTCGAATTCCGTACCGAGCGGGCGGTCGTACATCGCCTTGACGAAGTGCACGTCGGGGTCGGTCAGCAGGGGTCCGACGATCCCGGAGACGAAGGAGGCGGAGAAGTCCCGCAGGTCGGCGTCGACGAAGCAGACGATGTCCCCGTCGGTGGCCAGCAGCGAGCGCCACAGCACCTCGCCCTTGCCGGGCAGCGCCGGGACGCGGGGCAGGATGTCGTCGCGGTGCACCACCCGGGCGCCGGCCTTCGCCGCGACCTCCGCGGTGCGGTCGGAGGAGCCCGAGTCGACGACGACCAGCTCGTCGACCAGGGGGACCGGCAGTCCCTCGATCAGCTCACGCCGCACGACCTCGACGATCGCGCCGACGGTCGCCTCCTCGTCCAGCGCGGGCAGCACGACGCTGACCGTGGTCCCGGCCGCCCGTTTCCGGTCGAGCAGCTGGTCGAGCGGTCGGTCGGCGGCGGACCAGGAGCGGTCGGCCAGCCAGCGCTCCACCTCTTCCAGCACCCTCAGCACTCCCTGCGTGTCGGCGATATTCGCCCTTATGTGATCCATCTCGCGGTTCGGACGGCTGTCTCAACCGCCCGAGCCTTCGGTTACAGTCTTGAACAACGCGAAGGACCACCGCATGCCGGGGGTCCTCGTGACAAACGCCCGGGCGCGCCATAGAGCGTGTCGCCCGGTGCCATACCGCTCATCCAGAGGGGCAGAGGGACACGGCCCGTTGAAGCCCCGGCAACCCTCCAGTCGGTTCTCGCGATCGCGCATTCAGCGACGTCAGCGAGGTCCCCGGCTAGGGAAGGTGCCAATTCCGTCTCATGGCGAAGTGCGCCATGGGGAAGATGAGGAGAAAGGGCCTCGCCATCATGGCTGCACAGACTGTCGCCACCTCTGTTGATCTCGGACCTGCCACCGGCCTTTCCTGTCGCGAGTGCGGTACCCGCTTCGAGCTCGGCCCCATCTTCGCGTGCGCCGAGTGCTTCGGACCGCTGGAAGTCGCCTACGACCTTCCGACCGGTGACCCCGAGGCCCTGCGCGCCGCGATCGAGGCCGGCCCGAACAACATCTGGCGTTACGCGCCGCTGCTGCCCGTCCCCGCGGACGTGGCGTCCAAGCCCAGCCTGAACCCCGGCTTCACCAAGCTCGTGGACGCGGCCAACCTGGCCAAGGAGCTGGGCATCACCGGCAAGCTCTACGTCAAGGACGACTCCGGCAACCCGACGCACTCCTTCAAGGACCGCGTCGTGGCGATCGCCGTCGAGGCCGCCCGTGCCTTCGGCTTCACCACCCTGTCCTGCTCCTCGACCGGCAACCTGGCCGGCGCCGTCGGCGCCGCGGCCGCCCGGGCCGGCTTCCGCTCCTGCGTGTTCATCCCGCACGACCTGGAGCAGGGCAAGGTCGTCATGGCCGGTGTGTACGGCGGCGATCTGGTCGGCATCGAGGGCAACTACGACGACGTCAACCGCTTCTGCTCCGAGCTCATCGGTGACCCGCTGGGCGAGGGCTGGGGCTTCGTCAACGTCAACCTGCGCCCGTACTACGGCGAGGGCTCCAAGACGCTCGCGTACGAGATCTGCGAGCAGCTCGGCTGGCAGCTGCCCGACCAGATCGTCATCCCGATCGCGTCCGGCTCGCAGCTGACGAAGATCGACAAGGGTCTGCAGGAGCTCATCAAGCTCGGCCTCGTCGAGGACAAGCCGTACAAGATCTTCGGCGCCCAGGCCGAGGGCTGCTCCCCGGTGTCCACCGCCTTCAAGGCCGGTCACGACGTGGTCCGCCCGCAGAAGCCGAACACCATCGCCAAGTCCCTCGCGATCGGCAACCCGGCGGACGGCCCGTACGTCCTGGACATCGCCCGGCGCACCGGCGGCTTCGTCGAGGACGTCAACGACGAGCAGGTCGTCGAGGCCATCAAGATCCTCGCCCAGACCGAGGGCATCTTCGCCGAGACCGCGGGCGGCGTGACCGTCGGCGTGACGAAGAAGCTCGTCGACAACGGGCAGCTCGACCCGACGCTGACCACCGTCGTCCTCAACACCGGTGACGGCCTCAAGACCCTGGAGGCGGTGGCCGCGGACAGCGGACAGACCGCCACCATCCGCCCGAGCCTGGACGCGTTCCGCGCCGCCGGCCTGGTCTGACCCTTTCTCCTCCGCCCTACCGGAAAGGCAGTAGCGCCATGAGCGTCAACGTCCGCATCCCCACCATCCTGCGCACCTACACCGGCGGCGTCGCCGAGGTCCCGGCCGAGGGTGCGACCCTCGCCGAGGTCATCGAGTCCCTGGAGAAGAGCCACCCGGGAATCGCCGCGCGCGTCCTGGACGACCAGGGCAAGCTGCGCCGCTTCGTGAACGTCTACGTCAACGACGACGACGTGCGCTTCGAGGGCGGGCTGCAGGCGGCGACGCCCGACGGCGCCGGCGTCTCGATCATCCCGGCCGTCGCCGGCGGTTGCTGATCCCGGGATCCCCCGGTTCCTCCTGGTCGTCTCCCAGGTGACACGCGCAAACCGAAATTGCCCCCTCCGCTAAAAGCGGAGGGGGCAATTCTGCTTGATTGGGCACGGTAGGGTTGGGGAAGTCCCCTCCGCTGTTCTTGCCCGCCGCATATGAACGGGCCGCGTGAGGGTCGACATCGGGCCAACATGCGAGTGCGGTATGGGGCTTTGGCGAGATATGTCAGGCCCGAGTTGCCCGGGAGTATGGCAAATTTTCACTCTATTTCAATGTTTCTCTGTGTCCAGAATTCTCATCGGATTGACCTGTTGCAGACAGCATCCGCGCAGATACATTCAGCCTCGGTCGACGCGTTCCGACGCAAGTTCTGACCCGGGATCGTGAAGTGCGTTCCTGCGCAAGGGCCAGTAATAGGGGAGTTAGGCATGGCTCAGGGCACCGTCAAGTGGTTCAACGCGGAGAAGGGCTACGGCTTCATCGCGGTCGACGGTGGTGCGGATGTGTTCGTCCACTACAGCGCCATCCAGATGGACGGGTACCGCACCCTTGAAGAGGGTCAGCGGGTCGAGTTCGAGATCTCGCAGGGCCAGAAGGGTCCGCAGGCGGACATGGTCAAGCTCGCACTCGGCTAGTCCTGGAGCGATCGACCACCGACGCACAGTCTTCGGCGAAGACCTGGAACACCACGAGGGGCCCACATCCTGGACACGGGATGGGGGCCCCTCGTGCGTAGGCCCGGTAGTGGCGGGGTCTTGCCCCAAGCCGCTTGCACTCGGGGGGGTCGAGTGCTAATCATTGGCGTTAGCACTCTCCTGGTGAGAGTGCTACTGAAACGAGGACCGGGTCGGTGAGGCCCGCAGGGTCCGGTGGGAAGGAACCGCCGGGCACGCAGGCCGTCCGTCGCGGGCGCGGGCGCGGTCCGGAGCAATCCACCGCTGTCCGGGAGGACCACTTCAGATGGCCAAGATCATTGCGTTCGACGAGGAGGCCCGCCGCGGCCTCGAGCGTGGGATGAACCAGCTCGCCGACGCCGTCAAGGTCACCCTTGGCCCCAAGGGTCGCAACGTCGTCCTTGAGAAGAAGTGGGGCGCCCCCACGATCACCAACGATGGTGTCTCCATCGCCAAGGAGATCGAGCTCGAGGACCCGTACGAGAAGATCGGCGCCGAGCTGGTCAAGGAAGTCGCCAAGAAGACGGACGACGTCGCCGGCGACGGTACGACCACCGCCACCGTTCTCGCCCAGGCGCTCGTCCGCGAGGGTCTGCGCAACGTGGCCGCGGGTGCGAACCCGATGGCCCTCAAGCGCGGTATCGAGAAGGCCGTCGAGGCCGTCTCCGCCGCCCTGCTGGCGCAGGCCAAGGATGTCGAGACCAAGGAGCAGATCGCTTCGACGGCCTCCATCTCCGCCGCCGACACCCAGATCGGCGAGCTCATCGCCGAGGCCATGGACAAGGTCGGCAAGGAAGGCGTCATCACCGTCGAGGAGTCCCAGACCTTCGGTCTGGAGCTGGAGCTCACCGAGGGTATGCGCTTCGACAAGGGCTACATCTCGGCGTACTTCGCCACCGACATGGAGCGCATGGAGTCGTCCCTCGACGACCCGTACATCCTGATCGTCAACTCCAAGATCGGCTCGGTCAAGGACCTGCTGCCGCTCCTGGAGAAGGTCATGCAGTCCGGCAAGCCGCTGCTGATCATCGCCGAGGACGTCGAGGGCGAGGCGCTCTCCACCCTCGTCGTCAACAAGATCCGTGGCACCTTCAAGTCCGTCGCCGTCAAGGCCCCGGGCTTCGGTGACCGCCGCAAGGCCATGCTCGGTGACATCGCCATCCTCACGGGCGGCACGGTCATCTCCGAGGAGGTCGGCCTCAAGCTGGAGAACGCCGGTCTCGACCTGCTCGGCCGCGCCCGCAAGGTCGTCATCACCAAGGACGAGACCACCATCGTCGACGGTGCCGGTGACAGCGACCAGGTCGCCGGTCGCGTGAACCAGATCCGCGCCGAGATCGAGAACTCCGACTCGGACTACGACCGCGAGAAGCTCCAGGAGCGCCTCGCGAAGCTGGCCGGCGGCGTGGCCGTCATCAAGGCCGGTGCCGCGACCGAGGTCGAGCTCAAGGAGCGCAAGCACCGCATCGAGGACGCCGTTCGCAACGCGAAGGCGGCCGTCGAGGAGGGCATCGTCGCCGGTGGTGGCGTGGCCCTGCTGCAGGCCTCCGCGGTCTTCGAGAAGCTGGAGCTCGAGGGTGACGAGGCGACCGGCGCCAACGCCGTGAAGCTCGCGCTGGAGGCCCCGCTCAAGCAGATCGCCGTCAACGGTGGTCTCGAGGGTGGCGTCGTCGTCGAGAAGGTGCGCAACCTCCCGATCGGTCACGGCCTGAACGCCGCGACCGGCGAGTACGTCGACATGATCGCCGAGGGCATCATCGACCCGGCGAAGGTCACGCGCTCCGCGCTGCAGAACGCCGCGTCGATCGCCGCGCTGTTCCTGACGACCGAGGCCGTCATCGCCGACAAGCCCGAGAAGGCCGGTGCCCCCGCGGGCGGCGGCATGCCGGGTGGTGACATGGACTTCTGATCGACCCCGGCTCCGGCCACTGGTTGATCGGCTGTTCTCGAACGAGGGCGGCACCCCGGAAGGGGTGCCGCCCTCGGGCGTTTCCGGGACGAGGCCCCAGGCGGCGCCGGGGCGCCGTGACCGGCCTGTGGGACGTGCCACCCGTGGGGGCGGCGGGTTTGGTTGACTGGTCGCATGACCGATGCGGCGGGCGTGTTCATCAAGATCTGCGGGCTGCGGACCGCGCACGACGTCGACGTGGCCGTGGCCGCCGGGGCCGATGCCGTCGGGTTCGTCTTCGCGCCCGGGAGTCCGCGGACCGTCGACGCGGCCACCGCGCGGGAGCTCGCCGCGCGGGTGCCGGACGGGGTGCTGACCGTCGGGGTGTTCCGGCGGCAGGCGGTCGCGGAGGTGCGCCGGTTCACCGAGGAGAGCGGGGTGCGCGGGGTGCAGCTGCACGGCGAGGAGGGCCCCGAGGACTTCGAGGCGCTGCGCGCCGACGGCCGGACCTTGCTGCGGGCCACCGCCGAGCACGTGAAGCGCTGCGGCGAGTACGGCGAGGACCTGCTGCTGCTGGACGCGCCCGACCCGGGCTCCGGCAAGCCGTGGAACTGGGGCGCGGCGGACTTCACCGCACCCGAGGGGCGGTGGCTGCTCGCCGGCGGACTGAACCCGGGCAATGTGCGGGCGGCGCTCGCGGCCACCGGGGCCTGGGGCGCGGACGTGTCCAGCGGGGTGGAGCGGGAGCGCGGCGTGAAGTCGCCGGAGCTGATCCAAGCCTTCATCGAGGCCGCCCGAGCGCGCTGACCGGCGGAACACGGCCCCCTGCGGCAGGGGTCAGTCGCCGACGCGGACGGGAGTCGGGCGGCCGGCCAGCAGGGCGACGAGGGCGAAGGCCAGGCGACGGGTCCTCGTGAAGGTCATGGGGACGGTCCTCTGCGGTGTGTCGGGGGAGTGGGCTGGACTCCATTGCGCCTCGCGCGGGTACCCACGTCACGGCGCGAACATTCGGGGCTTGACGGACCGGCGCACCGTGTTAGGTTAATTCTGTAGTGATCGTTACGGAATCTCACGGGGGACTTCATGAGCAGGACAGCGCTGGTCACGGGCGGCAGCCGGGGCATCGGCCGGGCCATCGCCGAGCGGCTCGCCGCCGACGGCGTCACGGTGGTGCTCACGTACGCGAGCGACGAGGCGGCCGCCCTCGAGAGCGCCCGGCGGATCGCCGAGGACGGCGGCCGGGCCTTCACCCTGCGGGCGGAGCTCGGCAGCCCCGGCTCCGCCGCCGCGCTCTGGGCGGCGTACGACGAGCTGGGGCTGGACGGGGTCGACATCATCGTCAACAACGCGGGTATCGGACTGCCCATTCCACTCGGCGAGATCACCGAGGAGGACTTCGACCGCGTCTTCGCGGTGAACGTGCGGGCGCCGTTCTTCGTGGTGCAGGAGGCACTCGGGCGGCTGCGCGACGGGGGCCGGATCATCAACATCTCCAGCGGCGCCGCCCGCATCGCGATGCCCGAGATCCTCGCCTACGGGGCCACCAAGGGCGCGCTCGACACCCTGACGCTGAACCTCGCCAAGGCCCTCGGCGCCCGCGGCATCACCGTGAACTCGGTCGCCCCCGGCATCGTCGACACCGACGTCAACGCCGGCTGGCTGCGCGGCAACGCCGAGGCCGAGGCGCACGCCGCCTCCCTCTCCGCGCTCGGCCGCGTCGGCCGCCCCGAGGACATCGCGGACGTCGTCGGTTTCCTCGCCTCCGACGCCGCTCGCTGGGTGACCGGGCGTGTGGTCGACGCCACCGGAGGCTCCGCGCTCTGAGTTCCGAGCCCCCGGTTAGGCTGCGGTCGGAGGGGATCATGGACATGGAACGACCGCGGCCCGCACGACTCTTGGGCCACCTCGCATTCACCGCGGCCGCCGCGTTCGCCGCGGTGGCGGCGCTGTACCTGATCCTTCTGGCGAAGCTGGTGTTCACCGACGGCCCCGGCCGCGTGTGCGGGATCGACAGCTGCCCGCGCGGCACGGGCGCCCTCGCGCTCCTCGCCCCGCTGTGCGCCGCCGCCGCGTGGCTGCTGTGGCGGACGCCGAGGAAACGCGGCCACGGCCGCGCCCCGGTGCACGTCCGGGTGATCGCCGTCTGCGTGGGGCTGGCCGCGGCGGTCCCCGGCTGGCTGGGCTTCGAGTACGCGCGCGGCCCGCACATGGACCTGTCCGGATGGCAGGAGGCCGTGCATCCGGCGGCCGCTCCGGTCGGCGTCTGGGCGCCCGCGCGCGGAATGCTCGTACGGGCCCGGACCGACGGCCTCGTCGCCTACAACGGGGAGGGCCGCAAGGGCTGGCGGCTGCCCGCCCCGGAGCGTACGCCGCTCTGCGCGCTCAGCCGGACGACCCCGTCGGGCATCGGCCTCCTCACCTACGGGGAGAGCCCGGGGGCGTGCGGCTCGCAGGTCGTCGCCGTGGACCTGGCCGACGGCCATGTCGAGTGGACCCGGGACGCCGGCCGGGCGCTGGTGGCCGCGGCCGGCGCGAGCGCCGTCGTGGCCGACCGCGACGCGGTGACCGGCCTCGACCTGCGCAGCGGCACGGAGCGCTGGCGGGTCCCGATACCCGCCGACTGCACGGTGAAGGCCGTGGACGGCTCGGATCAACACGCCCTGTACGTGGAGGAGTGCGGCGACTCGGCCCGGATCACGGCCGTCGACTCCCGTACGGGAACCCGCGCCTGGCAGACCGCGCTGCCCACGGCGAGTCGGCTGCGCGAGGTGCGGGTGCTGTCCGCCGTCCCGCCCGTCGTACGCGTCACGGAGACGGCCGAACGCGGCATGGACGCGGTGCTGCTGTTCGACGCCGGGGGCCGGCTGCGCGGCTTCGTACCGGCCTCGGGTCCGGCCGGGGACCTGCTCTCCGAGCCGTCCCCGGTGCTGACCGGCGACCTGATGATCACCCCGGTGAAGGAGGGCAAGAAGAACGGCGTGTCCGCCTACTCCCTCACCGACGGCCGTCGCGTCTGGCACGCGGGCGTCGGCGACGAGGTCGTGCGCGGGCTGGCCCCGACCGGCCCGGACGAGGTCGGCGTGGTGACCGCCGACCGTTGGCGGACGTACCTCTCCCACCACGGCCTGGCCGACGGCAGGCGCCGGGCGCAGCCCACGGTCCTGCGCGACCTGCCGCTGGGCGAGCGGTTCACCTTCTACCCCGGCCCGCCCGGCTCGTACGTCTTCGTCAACCTGGACCGCAAGGGCCTGCTCCCGCCGACCTTCGACATCGACCCGGTCTTCGGCTGGTGACGGCGGCCGGCCGGGGTCAGGACCCGGCCGCGCGGAAGCGGGCGAGGAGCTCCTGGGCGGCGCCCTGCCCTCCGGGACCTCGTGGCAGCCGGAGCCGACGGTCAGGATCGGCTTCGCAACCCGTCACCGGGATCCGGCGCGATCCGACCCTCGTTCACCTGCCTCCGAACCCCCACCCCCAGTGTTCGTCGTGGCCGGGGGCGTTGTCGCCACTCGCCGAGCCGTCCTCTTCCACGGACTCGACGTCCGGCATCGCGCGCAGGGCCGCGACCTGCTCGGGGCTCAGCCGTGCCGCGAAGCCGTGCAGGACGGTGCGATAGACGTGCAGGGGGGTGGCGCCGACCCGGTCCGCCACTTCGGTCGGGTCGCTGTTCTCCCGGACGGTGACGATGTACGTGGCGTGATCGGCGGCGGGAGCGGTGTGCGGTACGGGCTCCGGCACGGCGGCGGTGGCCGCGCATGCCGGCAGGGCGGCGACGGCGGCCAGTACGGCCACGGCCAGGGGCAGGGCTCGGCTCAGACGGTTGCGCATGGGGCGAGGCCACCACGGGCTGCGGTGCAGGTCAACGAGGTCCGGGGGTGTGGCGGGAGCATGGGCGGCGCACCGGCCGTGCGCCCCCCTGAGGTGGCGGCGGACCGTACGGGTGATCTTGTTCCGGGCGCCACGGGGCGTACGGGCCGGGGAACGGACCTGACGGCACAGGCGGATGATCCTTTCTGCAGTGTGCGCGTCGGGTGTGCCCGCGGGGACGGCGGACGACCGGCCGGCCGGGGGTGAGGATTCAACCCGCCGAGAGGTGGGACCGATGGAACGTCGGGCCGCCCCCGCAGGAGCACGTGGTGCCGCGGGGGCGGCTCACCCATGCCGACTTTCCGAGCACGTCAGGGAGTTCCTTCCATGCGCTTTGTCGCACGTGTGGCCACCGCCGCACTCGTCGCCCTCGCCCCGGTCGCAGCCGGTACGGCGTCCTCGTCGGCCGCCGCCCCGGAGCCGACCCCGGCGCCCCTGGTCGCCTCGGCGAACGCCGTGCCCGGCCAGTACATCGTGACCCTCGACAAGGGCGTCGACGCGGTGAAGCTGGCCAAGACGCTGGGCGTGAAGCCGACCTTCACCTACGGGACGGCGCTGAACGGGTTCGCCGTCCCGTTGACCCCGCTGCAGTTGACGATCGTCCGCAACGCGCTCGGCGTGAAGTCCGTGGAGGAGGACACGAAGGTGTCCGCCCCGTCGTCCCGGTCCCGTGACGACGGTGCCTCCACCCTTGGTGTGGCCTCGTCCTGGGGGCTGGACCGGATCGACCAGAAGACGGACTGGGACAAGGACAACGGCAAGGGCGACGGCTCCTTCACCGTCAACGGCAACGGCGCCGGGGTGACCGCCTACATCCTCGACACCGGTATCGACTACACGCACACCGAGTTCGGCTCGCGCGCCACGTTCGGCTACGACGCGATGCCCGACGCCGCCACCCAGCAGGGCCTGGACTGCAACGGCCACGGCACGCACGTCGCGGGCACCGTCGGCGGCAAGACGTACGGGGTGGCGACCAAGGTGAGCCTCGTCGGCGTCCGGGTCCTCGGCTGCGACGGCCAGGGCAGCTACGCGGGGATGATCGCGGGGCTGGACTGGGTGGCCAAGAACGCCAAGAAGCCGGCTGTGCTGAACGGCTCGCTGGGCGGCTCGCTGTCCAAGGCCCTCAACGACGCTGCCACCGCGCTCAGCGACGCGGGCGTCCTGCCGGTCCTCGCGGCGGGCAACGACGCGAAGGACGCCTGCCAGGTCTCGCCCGCGTCCGCGGATCGGGTGGTGACCGTGGCGGCGAGCAACCGCTACGAGGAGGAGACGAGCTTCTCCAACTGGGGTACGTGCGTCGAGCTCTACGCACCCGGCGAGGAGATCGTCTCGGCGAAGCTCGGCGGCGGCAGCAGGACCGAGAGCGGTACGTCCATGGCCGCCCCGCACGTCACCGGCGTGGCCGCGCTGTACTTGCAGGAGCACCCGACCGAGACGCCGGGGGCGATCGCCGAGTTCATCGAGGAGGAGACCACCAAGGACGTCCTGTCCAAGGTCAGCAAGAGCTCCCCCAACCAGCTGCTCAACACCGGCGGTCTCTGACCCGATCCGGATACGGGTGGTCAGGTCCTCGTACGAGTGAAAATTCCGAGGCTGCCCGATCGGGGCGAGGCCCCCGACGAAAGCCCGAAATGACCCTTTCTGCACCGTATGCGGAAGCCCTCCCGTCGCCGCCCCGGGATATCCGCCAGGCGGCGGCGGGCGGCTCAAGTCCTCTCCGGGTCGGACCCGATGGAGGTGAGGGCCGCGCCCGCGGAGGATTCCGGACCGCGGGGGCGGCTCCCCCACGCCGACGTACCACGCACTTCAGGGAGTTCCCTTCATGCGTCAGCTCGCAGCCCTGACCGCCGCCGCCCTCCTCGCACTGACCCCCGTCGCGGCCGGCGCGGCTTCCGCCGACACCCCGGAGCCGACCCCGGCGCCGCTCCTCACGTCTGCGGACGCCATCCCGGGCAGCTACATCGTCACCCTCGACAAGAACGTCGCCCCGGCGGCGTTCGCGAAGCGACTGGGCCTGGCGGCGAAGTTCACCTACACCAGGACGATCAACGGCTTCGCGGCGTCCCTCACGGCCGAGCAGCTGAAGTCCGTCCGCGGGGCGCACGGTGTGATGTCAGTGACGGAGGACGCGACGGTGACCGGGCCGCCGACCCCCGCGAAGGGGATCGGGACCAAGTCGCCCTCCCACTCCTGGGGCCTGGACCGCATCGACCAGCGTTTCCTGCCGCTGGACAACGACTTCAGCGCCAACCGCAGCGGCCAGGGCGTGACGGCGTACATCCTCGACAGCGGCATCGACTTCACCCACCCGGAGTTCGGCGGCCGGGCGGTCCGGGGCTTCGACGCGATCGGTGACGGCCGCAACGGCCAGGACTGCAACGGCCACGGCACGCACGTCGCGGGCACGGTCGGCGGGGAGACCTTCGGTGTGGCGCGCAAGGTGAGCCTGGTCAGCGTCCGGGTCCTCGGGTGTGACAACCGCGGTTCCTGGGCGGGCATCATCGCCGGCTTCGACTGGGTGGCCAACAACATCCGGCAGCCCGCCGTCCTGAACGCCTCCCTGGGCGGCGGCCGGCTCGAAGCGGTCAACGCGGCCGCGACCGCCGTGTCCGACCGGGGCGTGCTGCCGGTCATCGCGGCGGGCAACGACAACGTCGACGCCTGCCGCGTCTCGCCCGCGTCCGCCGCGCGCGTGGTGACGGTAGGCGCGACGAACCGCTTCGACGAGGAGACCGACTTCTCGAACTGGGGCACCTGCCTGGACCTCTACGCCCCCGGCAAGGAGATCATCTCCGCGCGTCTGGGCGGCGGCAGCGTGGCCCTGGACGGTACGTCCATGGCCGCGCCGCACGTCACGGGCGTGGCCGCGCTCTACAAGTCGGAGCACCCGAACGCGCTGCCGGCGGAGGTGACGGACTTCCTGGACGAGGTGTCCACGAAGGACATCGTCCAGAACCTCAGCGACGACGGCCCGAACAAGCTGCTGTTCACCGACGGTCTCTGATCGCTCAGAGCGCCGCGACGAAGGTCGCCCAGGCCCGTGCGTGGAACACCACGTGCGGGCCTTCGGGCTGCTTGGAGTCCCGTACTGGGACGAGGTCGGGGTGGCCGTCGGCCACTTCCAGGCAGTCGCCGCCAGTGCCGTCGCTGTAGCTGGACTTGTGCCAAATGGCCGCTGACAGTTCGTACTCAGGCGTGCTGGTCATGTTCGTAATCCTCCGCCACGGACTCGATCAAAGCCAGCGATTCGCTGGGTGACAGCGCGCCGGCCGTGAGGAGATCGTAGGTCAGCGAATGCCGTGCCACGGTTGCCGGATCGTCCAGAAGCACCCCTATGGCGTTGCCCTGGACGTACGCGAGTGGGGGAGCGTCCTCGAAGGTCATCAGCTTCAGGGTGCCGCCCATGGACGAGTGGGCGCCGGCGCTGAACGGCAGGACCTGCACGAAGATCCGGCGTGTACGGATCAGGGCTGCGATGTGACGCAGGACTTCGGCCATCACTGCTCGGCTGCCGACGACTCGTCGAAGGGCCGATTCGTCGAGTACACACCAGAACAACGGGGTTGTTGGATCGCTGAGGACGTCTGCGCGGTCCAACCGGTTCTGTACCAGTTCGGAGATGACCTCCTCAGTGGCTGTTGGCTGGTAGGCGATGAATACAGCCCGGGCGTATGCCTTCGTCTGGAGCATCCCGGGTAGCGCCAGGGGTGCGTACTCCCGGATCGTCTTCGCTTCCGCTTCTGCCTCAGCAGCTTCCGCGAAGTGGTTCGGGTACTTCGACTTGGCCAGTGCCCCGCAGTTGCGGGCGAAGAAGCCGCCGGTGGAGAGGATCTCGTCGATCTGCTTGGCGAACTCCAGGTGCATACGACGCGTGCCCGCTTCGAGCTGGCCGATGAACGACCCGCTCACGAAGAGCCGTTCGCCGAGCTCGGCCTGGCTCATGCCCGCGCGTTCGCGCGCTACGCGCAGCTCCGCGCCCAGGAGGGCGCGGGGTGAGGAGGAGGGATCGAGGTTCTTCCGTGCCATGGCAACTCCCTGAGCAACATGTGCGGTTGTTGCGGGGTCCGCACTTGAAAGGCTAGTGAGCGCGTCGCCACTCTGTGTGAAGAAGTTGGATACTCAGAGTAGAAAGGTGACATGTCATGGTGCTCTCCCCACAGGAGCGCATGCAGGCGGCCGAGGAGGCCGTCCAGCAGCTACGGGAATCGCTCGCCGGGGTCGGGGTGCTGTTCCCCTCGCTCGACGTGGAGCGGGTCTCGGCCGCCGGTACCTACGGCCTGCCGCTGGTCGACCTGGGCCGCTGCAACCTGGACACCGCGCTCCGGCTGGCCGCCGTCCTGCACGAGCGGGCGGGGGGCTCGTGAGCGAGGCCGTGGAGGCGGTGAACTTCGCCTTCGAGCTCGGCTGGAAGCTGCGCGGCCTGGAGACGGCCCTTGCCTGTGGCGCGTGGAGGCGTGGCGGCATGGGACTGTCCGTGCGCGTGCAGAGCGACGAGGGCGGCGGGGCCTGGACGGCCGTCGGGGACGACGGGGACCGGCGGGAGGCGCGGACGGCCGGCACGGCGGACGAGGCGACCTCGCTGGTACAGGAGGCCTTCGGGCTGACCGCATGGCGCCCCAAGCCACCCCCGCCGCCGGGTTGGCACCGGTTCACACTGATCCATTGCCCGGTGGGGGAGTCACCGAGCTACGAGCGCATCGAGGCGCGGCCGCCGCAGGGGTGCGTGGTCGAGTACGTCGGCGGGTACTTCGGGCTGCGCTGCGAACGACCGGGCGCGCGGCTGCTGGATGCCGTCGCCGAGACCTGCCGGGAGGTCCGGACGGAGCACGGGCTGCTCATGTCCGACCTCGGTATCGAGAAGCTGTGGGAGTGGTCGCAGGACGGTACGGACGGCTGGGGTGCGGAGATCGTGGGCCAGCTGCTGCTGATGGCCGCCGAGCGCGGGCCGAAGCTCGGCTACGAGGTCGACGACCTGGTGCGGTTCTTGCGTACTGCCGCGGGCTGAGCCGTGTTCAGCTGGTGATGCGTTCGCCGTCGTAATAGCCGCCTACGCAGTTATAGACGCCAGTGGCAGAGTCGTACTCCACCATTCCGTGGTGGGACTCGCACGTCGGTCCGGGGACAGTCGGTACGGCGCCCTGTGCAACGGGGACCGTGGCGCCGAAGGCGGCCAGTACGAGGGCGGCGGTGACCGCGAGAATTCGGGTACGCATGGGACTCCTCCGGGGGTCGAGCAATACCAACACGTCAACACCAGCCTCCCTCTGCGCCGGGTCGGGTGCACCCTGGCGGGGGCGCACAAGGGGGCGCACGAGGGGCGCCGCTCGCGGTCGAGCGGCAGGCTGGTGTTATGGCGAACACGCCCGAGGTAACCGTGGGGGCGCCTGAAGACCTCGGCTTGCGGCCGGTTTCGGTGGGCGGCAGGCGCGTCGGCAGGGCCGGGTCCCTCAAGGAACTCCGAAAAATCCTGGATCGTGCCGGTGTGGAACCGGGGCACGAGATCCACTGGCTCGGCGGAGACCACACCGTCTGGCCGGACGTGGCGTGGGTGCGGCGAACCATTTGCTTCTTCATGGTCGTCGGCCTCCTCGCGACGGCATATCCGCTCTTCCTGATCGGAATGTCGGACAGCGGCGATGCCCTCACGTACGCCGGACGGATCGCGGGACTCACCATCCTCGCCGTGGCCGTGGTGGAGGTATTGGCCGCCCTGGCCGCCATCGACTACTGGACCAAGCGGCGGTGGCGCTTCTCGGGAGTGGTCGTTCTGGTCGGTGTCGTGATCTCCCTCCTCTGTAGCATCGCCCTGCTCCTCCTACAGATCGGCGAGCGGTTCACCGGTTACACCGAGGTCGGGATAGCCCTCGGTGTCTGGTCCTCGGTGGCCCTGTACGGACTTCTCAAATGCGGGGCGTGGAAGGGGCTCCGCGTTCCCAGGAAAGTCGCGATCGGGTTGATAATTTCCACCCTCATCGCCTCCGCCAACCTTGCATATTCGCAGATCTATGTTCCCTTTGTGACGACGCCGTTGATCCAGAGTGGGGCGGAGTTCAAGGAGTCGAACATGGAAAAAGGGTCGGGGCGGGCGTATGTGACGGTCCGTCTGTTCGTGAAGAACGCCGGCCAGGTGCCCGTCTACGTCCTCGGCAGCATCTACTGGGTCCATGGTGTGCCTGCGAATAACAAGTCTGACCGTCTGCCTGCGGGTAAAAAGCCCGACAAGCCTGCCGCAGCCGAGTTGATTTACGATGGCGAGTTCGTCTCGCCGGTCGGCCGCGTACTCAATCCAGGGGAAGAGGCCGTCCAGGATGCGGTCATTGAGATAGACGGTGCTGTTCCTCACAAGTATGAAGCGGTCAGGGCCCGGACCGAGGTGTACGTGATCAGGAAAGACAGGATGAAGATGACCGCGGACTACGAGCGCTCCCGGACGGTGGGGAAGACGCTCAAGGAGGACTGCCAGCCGGGGGATCCGGCCAATGCGGAGTACAGATACCGGACCCCTATCTCGAACAGCAGCGAAGTCCTGAACGTGACCCGCGGCCCACAGCGCATCACCCTGTGGAGATTGGGCGGCAAGAATCCGCACGTCATTGTGGACGTGTCGCCACCGAATAGACGGATCTCCTACGACCCCCTGCACCCCATAGCGAACGAAGAAGCCGCTGAACGGTACGGCCTCACGCAGGTGCGCGGCTCCACGGCGGAGACGCCCTACGCAGAGCTCCTGGAAAAGGCCAGCGCCACCGAGAAGGGCGCGACCCCGCCCTCGCCCTCGACCGTGAGCCCGACTTCTACCCCCACTCCGACTCGGACCCCGTTCCTGCCCCCGATCCAGCCTCGGCCCCAGGCCCGGTGACCCCCTCTCACACCGGGGGATCGGTGCGCAGGCGGGCGTGGAGGTGTTCGTCGTGCCAGCCGTCCGCGTGCAGGAGGGCGCCGCGCATGGTGCCCTCCAGGGGGAATCCGGCCTTGGTCGCGATGGCGCAGGAGGCCGGGTTCGCCACGGAGTGGGTGATCCGTATCCGGTGCAGTCCGAGGTCCTCGAAGGCCCAGCGGCTGACGCGTTCCGTGGCCGGCACCATGACCCCGTGTCCGCGCCCGGCGGGCAGTAGCCAGTACAGGATCTCGCCGCTGCCGCCCGCGAGGTCGAGGTCGCCGATGCCGATGAGCCCGACGGCCGGGCCTCCGGCGGCGGGGGCGACGGCCCAGATCGCGGCCTCCTCGTCCTGCCAGCGGGCGTGCCAGCGGGCGATCCGCTCCTCGGCTTCGGCCGGGGACAGCAGGGCGGGCCGGTTCCAGTGCCGGATGTCCGGGTCGAGGCAGGACTCGACGAGCGCGGGGACGTCGTACGCCGCCCAGGGGCGCAGCAGCATGCCGCCCGGCAACTCGAACTCCGGCTGCGGCAGGGCGCGCATCCGGCCGGCGGGGACCACGGGAGGTATGGAGTTGATCATCTCTGCATGATGCCCGCGCCCGTATCAGGACGGACCCGCGGCGCGCATGCGCATGCGCAGGAACAGCGCGTAGGGCGAGTCCGAGGCGAAGGTCTGGCGGTGCAGCGGCTCCGGGACCCGGGGGCCCCAGAGCCAAGCCATGTCGCAGCCGTAGCAGAACGCCGCTTCGTACAGCGGCGGCCCGGCCGGGTCGGCGTACGCGCGCAGGCCCCAGCCGGGGGCGAACCCGCACAGGGTGAGGTCGGCGGCGGGGATCTTCCGTACGGCCGTGAGCATCTCCGTGACGGCGGGACCCTCCCAGTGCCCCACGACGGGCCCGGTCATCGGGTCGCCGTGCCGCTCGGGACCGGCGGTGATGCGTACGACGTCGATGCGGGTCGTCGCGGCGGCGGCTTCGGCGGGGAGCAGCATCCGCACAGCATCGCGGGCTAGGCGGGGACCCGTTCCTTCGGGGGTGCATCGGTGGCGGTCGTGGGGTCCGGGCCCGGGTCGGTGTCGAGGTCGGCCAGCATCTGGTGTGTTAACTGCACCTTCTCCGGCTCGTTGGGCAGGGCGATGTGTCCCCGCTCAAGGAGAGCCCGCGTGAAACCGAACCTGCACCACGACCTGATCGAAGGCCGGGCCGATGTGCCTCGCCTCGGGTCGGTGGCCAAGCTGGAGACCCAGCATCCGCCGTACGCCGTCCTCACCGCGTCCGGGGACGTGGTCGAGCCAGCGCTCTCGTACCTCCGTGACCTGGCGCTCAGCGACAACAGCCCGCTGACCGGCCGCAGCTACGCGCATGACCTGCTGCGCTGGTTCCGGCTGCTGTGGTTCCTCGATCTGCCGTGGGACAAGGCGTCCGAGGCGGAGGCCGCCGCCCTCGTGGGGTGGCTCCGTACGGCACCCAACCCGCAGCGCCGCCGCAGCAGTCCTGACTCGCCACGTCCAGGGTCGGTGAACCCCCGCACGGGTAAGCGGTACCTCCAGGCCGGCTATGCGCCGAGCACGATCAACCACGCATTGACCGTGGTCAGCAGCTTCTACGCCTTCCACCGTCACTACGGACGTGGCCCGCTGACCAACCCCGTCCCGGAGTCGCTCGCACAACGAAGGGCGCTGGCACACCGAAACTCCACCGAGCCGGCGCAGCCATTCCGGCGGGCCCGGCTACGGCAGCGAGTGTCGAAGAGCGACCCAAGGGCGATTCCCGACGTTCTGTGGGACGAGTTCTTCGAAGCGATGACGCATGACCGGGACAGGGCCGCTGTCCTGCTCTACGTCTCCAGCGGTGCCCGAGCCGAAGAGCTTCTGGGGGTCACCCCGGCCGATATCGACTGGTCACGGCAGATCTTCCACGTGATCTCCAAAGGGACCAAGGAACGGGACCCCGTACCGGCCAGCCCGCAGGCCCTCATCGTGCTCGCGGCCTACCTCGACTCCATCGGCCTGCCCGCGGCCCACGAGCCCGTGCTGCGGACGCGGCGCGGCCCCGACAAGCCGCTGAGCTACTGGGCGATGCGCCGGGTCATCCAGCGGGCCAACGCGAAGCTCGGTACGAACTGGACGCTGCACGATCTTCGCCACACGGCAGCCAGTCGTATGGCGAACGACCCGAACCTGACCCTGACCGAGGTCCGGGCGATCCTCCGGCATGCGGACCTGGCGACCACGGGCCGCTACCTCAACGCCCGCGTCGAGGACCTCTTTGATGCCCTGCAGGAGCACTACAACCGGCCCAAGGTCGTGCGCAGCATTGCACCGGGCTACGACGAGGACGACTTCAAGGCGGTGTTCGGTGCCTGACCGCCACACTCCCGATACCTACACAGCGCGGAATCGCCGCGTCGCCGCCCACAGGGAAGATGCACGACCGGAGGCGCCGAGGAGCCGTTTCTCCACCGCGTCGGTGAAGGCCGCACCAGCGTCGAGGCCGGAGGTCCCGCCGACGCCGTTCGGGGATCTCTCCCGGGCGACTCTGGAGGACGTCCGGGAGATCGCGACGGGAGCGCTCAAGGGGCGTTCGGACCGTTCCCACGCGAACAAGCGGCGGCGCGGGATGAGCATGCTGCTCGCACACTTGGAGACGCTGCCAGGGGAGACCTGGCAGCAGCGCTGGGAGGCCAGCGGCTTCGACGACGAGAACGCGCTCTCGGTCAATATCCTCGCGCGTGAGGGGTCCAAGTACGACGGCTTCGACCTGATCACGGCCGCCAAGATGGCCTTCTGTCTCCGGGTGGTCCAGCCGTCGTTGTCCGGCTTCCGCGCCAACAAGTTCACCCGGTATGCCGAGCCCTTCCGGGAGATCCATAACGACCCCCTCCTGGACCGGTTCTTCGAGGTCGTTGACGGACACCCCACGATGGGACACGTCCACAAGGCGCGTGCGAAGTTCGATCTCACCTGCGCACTGACCACTCAGGGCATCGCACTTGAACACCTGACGCCCGCGGCGCTGCTGCACTACTCGCTGGAGTCGAAGCGTCTCGGACTGACCCACGGAGCCAACAAGAACTACAACCGTTTCGCCGCTCTCGGCGCCTGGCAGGTGCTCCACGCCATGGGTCACTTCCCGGCTGAGACGCCACCGACCCTCAGGACGTTCGTCTACAGAGGCCAGCGGACGATCGAGGAACTGGTGGACCGCTATGCGATCCGAAGCCTCGCGGTCCGGCAGCTATTGATCGACTACTTGACCCGCAGGAGGGCGGAGACGGACTACATCACCATCGAGGGCCTTGCCCGGAATCTGGCCAAGCATTTCTGGGCCAAGATCGAGGAGCTGAGCCCAGGCCACCCTGACCTGGTCCTCGGCCAGGACCTCTACGACCAGTGGCGAGCCGAGCTCCAGACGTGCACCGCTGGTGGGGGCCAGGAGCTTCGGAAGCGTCTGGACCCGGAATCCATCCTCCTTGCCGTCCGCGGACTCTACGTAGACCTTCACAGCTGGGCTGTAGAAGAGCCGGAGCGGTGGGCCCAGTGGGTCGTTCCGTGCCCCATCCGTCCGCAGGATCTGAAGGGGTTCGGAAAGAGAAGGCGGGAGATCAACCGGCGAATGGCGGACCGGGTCCGTGTCCGGCAGCCACTCCTGCCCGCACTGGTGGCCCACGTCGAAGCACGCCACGAGTTCTACGCAGGCCTGCTGGCTGCTGCTCGTCCGGTCGCGCTCGGTGAGGAGTTCGTCCACCAAGGACGCCGTTACCGGCGGCGGAACTCCCAGTACGACCGGCGTATGGCTGCGGCGGAGGTGGAGCCGGCGGTGCGGATCACGGACGAAGAATCGGGCGAGCGGATCAACGTGACCGTTGCCGAGGAATCCGCTTTCTGGGAGTGGGCGGCGGTCGAGGTACTGCGGCACAGTGGTGTCCGGGTCGAGGAACTCTGCGAGCTCACGCACCTGAGCATCCGCCAGTACCAACGGCCCAACGGCGAGGTCATCGCCCTGTTGGTGGTCGCGCCGTCGAAGAGCGAGCGCGAGCGAGTGATTCCGATGTCGGCCGAGTTGTTCCACGCTGTCGCGCAGATCCTTCGCCGTCATACGCGAAAAGGCAGGACCGTCCCCCTGGTGACCCGGTACGACCCGCACGAACGGACGTGGTCGGAACCGATGCCTTTCCTCATGCAGCGACACCTCGGGACCGCGACGGGCGTCATCTCTGGCGCAACGGTGCTGAACATGCTCGGCCGCAGCTGCAAAGAGCTGGCCGAGACCAACCCGGCCTTCGAGGGCTTGAAGTTCACCCCGCATGACTTCCGTCGGCTGTTCGCCACGGAGGTCGTCAACGGAGGCTTGCCGATCCACATCGGAGCCGCCCTGCTCGGACACCTGAACCTGCAGACGACCCAGGGATACGTCGCCGTGTTCGCCGAGGACGTCGTCGGCCACTACCAGGCCTTCCTCAACCACCGGCGATCTCTGCGGCCCGAGGTGGAATACGGCGAGGTCACACCACAAGAGTGGGACGAGTTCGAGGAGCACTTCGACAAGCGCAAGGTCGAGCTGGGCAACTGCGCTCGCCCCTACGGAACCCCCTGCCAGCACGAGCACGCCTGCATCCGCTGCCCCATGCTCCAGATCAATCCCAAGATGCTGCCGAGGCTCGCGGAGCTGGAGAAGGACCTTCTCCGCCGCCGCAAGAAGGCCGAGGAGGAGCAGTGGCTCGGCGAGATCGACGGCATCGATCTGACGCTGACGTTCTTGCGCACGAAACAGGCTGAGGCTGCTCGACTCACTCACCGTCCGGTGGTGGAGCTGGGCCTTCCTCGGCCCCGTCGTGAGCGGCCTGAGGATGAGGCGTAGGGTCGCCAGATGGCCGACAGGTTCGATGTGGCACAGGCTCTTGCGGGAGCCTCGGGTGAGCGGGCCCAAGTGTGGGAGTTCGCCAAGGAATTCGCGGCCTCCTGGGCGACTCCTCTCTCGCTGGGGGACGGATTTGTGCCGGCGGAAGTGTGCCGTGCGGAGGAGCGACTGGGGCGCCGGGTTCCCGTGGCTCTTCACGAGGCCTACGCGCTCTTCGGTCGCCGCAGCGATCTCGTTGCGCACCACAACCCCTTGCTCCCTCCGGACGAACTGCTCCTCGATCCGTCCGGACAGCTGCTGGTATTCCGAAGCGAGAACCAGGGTTGCGCGGGATGGTGTGTTCCCCTTGACCAGCTGTCAGCCGATGACCCACCGGTGGTCTTCTTCTCGGACTACTTGCCCGACCTGGTGTGGGAGCCGTTCATGCCGAGCCTGTCTCTCGCCTGTGCGGAGACGATCCTCAGCGAAACGGTGATGGGTAGGCGCTACGGCCCGACCGGACGAGACTGCGTGGCCACACCCGAGGTCCTTTCCGGCGTTGAAGACCAATTCGAACCGGTCGGGCTGCCGGGGTACCCGGCCTGGCACTCTCCTGGAGAACCTCCGATCCGGTGGTTCTCCGCAGCGGGCAAGTTGCTGTGTCTGGAGCCCGGAAACTCGGGACAGGATCTGGTCGTCGTTGGCAGGACAGAGGGCGACCTGCTGGAGGTACTGCAGGCGATCCCCGGTGAGTGGTCTGATCCGGCGGACACGGCCGGCAGAGCGGAACCGGAGGAGCAGCACGACCTGGTTCTGCCGTTCTGACAGGTTCGGCCGCCAGGTCATCGCCATGGACGACGGCCCGGCGGCCTCCGCTCGGCATCAGCGGACAGGTACGGCTACTTCCTCGGTGGCAGGCGAGGCGGTATTCGGGGTGTCGGCGGTGCTTTCCGCCGTCAGCTCCTCGTCGCCCTCCTCCCGATTGAGTGAAGTGCAGAGAAGGCGGGTGAAGCCGAAGAAGTAGGTGGCGGCGAAGCCCACCAGGTAGCCGACGAGCAGGCCGCCCGCGTAGATCGCGAGGGTGATGCCCGCGCTGGAGCGGCCGTCGAGCAGCGGGAACAGGGCCCAGCCGGAGGGGCCGATGGCGGTGGAGCCGAAGGCGACGCCCAGTTGGTGGAAGAGGCCGACGAAGGCGCCGCCGGCCGCGCCGCCGATGCAGGCGGTCACGAAGGGGCGGCCGAGGGGCAGGGAGACGCCGTAGATCAGTGGTTCGCCGATGCCCAGGAATCCGGCGGGGAGGGCGGACCTGATGGTGGCGCGGAGCGAACCGTTGCGCGGGAGGCGGTAGTAGACGGCGATGGCCGCGCCGACCTGGCCCGCACCCGCCATGGCCAGGATGGGCAACAGGACGGTGTAGCCGTCCTGCTCGATGAGGGTGGTGTGGATGGGGATCAGGGCCTGGTGCAGGCCGAGCATCACGAGGGGGAGGAAGAGGCCGCCCAGGACCAGGCCCGCGAAGGCGCCGCCACTGGCGAGGAGCCAGTTGGCGAAGGTGCCGATGGCGGCGGAGGCCTCACCGGCGAGGTACATCAGGCCGAAGAGGGTGACCAGGCCCGAGATCAGCACGGTGAGGGTGGGGGTGATCAGGACGTCCAGGGCCTCCGGTACCCACCTGCGGCACCATTTCTCCACGTACACGGCGAGGAGGGCGGCGGCGAGCGCGCCGAGGACGCCGCCCTGACCGGGCTTGAGTTCCAGGCCGAAGGCGTCGATCTTCGCGACGCCCGGGAAGACGATGATTGCGGCGACCGCGCCGCCCAGGATCGGCGTACCGCCGAACTCCTTGGCCGTGTTGTATCCGACGAAGACCGCGATCAGGGACATGAAGCCGGACGCGATGGCGGCGAGGGCGGGGACGACGGCGGGCACCCAGCCCAGATTCGTCAGCAGGCCGTTCAGCCCGGCGATGATGCCGCAGCCGATGAGTGCCGGGATCAGCGGCACGAAGATGTTCGCGATCCGGCGCAGGAACAGCTTGAAGGGGGTGGCGTTCCGGGCCTTCCGAGCCTCCTTCAGCGCCGCGCCCTGGGCGGCGAGGTCGTCCGCGGTGGTGGGGGCGGGGGGTGCGGGCGGTGCGGCGGCGCGGGCCTCCTCGACGAGTGCCTCGAACTCCGGGGTCACGCGGGCGACGGCACCCGGGCCCAGCACGATCTGGTAGCTCGTCCCGTCCTCGACCACGCCGAGGACGGCGGGGAGGGCGCGCAGGGCCTCGTCCTGGACCAGTGAGCGGTCGCGCAGCGAGATGCGTAGGCGGGTCATGCAGTGCGCGATCGAGGTGATGTTGTCCGGGCCGCCGACCAGGGGAAGGATCGCGGCGGCGGTGGCGCGGTTCTTGTCAGTGGTCATGTGGATCGCCTTGGCTCGGGGTGTCGGGTGTCGGGTGTCGGGGTCAGCGGGTGTGGGCGAGGGCGAGTGCGAGGGCGGCGCGCAGGTGGCCCCGGGAGGCGGCGAGCAGTTCGGCGGCCGTGGGGCCGTCGACTCCGCCGAGGACGACGAGGACGGCGTTCTTGACCTCGCCGCCGGTGGCGGTGAGGGCGGCCTCGATCTCCTCGTCGGGTGCGCCGGTGGCCAGTGCCACGATGCGGCGGGCGCGGGCGCGCAGCTTCTCGTTCGTGGAGCGCATGTCGACCATCAGGTTCCCGTAGGTCTTCCCGAGGCGGATCATCGTGATGGTCGAGATGAGGTTGAGGACGAGCTTCTGGGCGGTGCCGGCCTTCAGGCGGGTGGATCCGGTGAGGAGTTCGGGTCCGACGACGACCTCGATGCCGTGGTCGGCGGCCGCGGCGAGGGCGGATCCGGTGTTGCAGGAGAGCCCGACGGTGAGCGCGCCGCGGGTACGGGCGAACTCGACGGCGCCGATCGCGTACGGGGTGCGGCCGGACGCGGAGATGCCGACGACCGTGTCGAGCGGCCCGATCTCCAGGGCGGTGAGGTCCTCGGCGGCCAACTCCTTCGAGTCCTCGGCGCCCTCGACCGCCTTGACCATGGCGGACGGGCCGCCCGCGATCAGGCCGACCACGTCGGCGGGGTCGGTGTTGAAGGTGGGCGGGCACTCGCTGGCGTCCAGGACACCCATCCGGCCGGCCGTGCCGGCGCCCGCGTAGACCAGCCGGCCGCCCTGGGCCATCCGCTCGGCGATCGCGTCGACGGCGGCGGCGATGTGCGGGAGCTGCGCGGCGACGGCGGCCGGGACGGTGGCGTCCTCGGCGTTCATGGTGCGGGCGATGTCGAGGGTGGGGAGGCGGTCGATCCCGGCGAGTTCCGGGCGGAAGGCCTCGGTGGTGAGGTTGTCCAGCTGGGCTCGGAGGTCTGCGTGGGCGGTCATGTGGCCGGCTCCCGTGCGGTGTGGTGGGTGGCGTGTGGTGGGTGGTGTGCGGCGGGTGGTGTGCGGGCTGGGCTTCACGATCGGGGCTCCGCCCCGGGCCCCGCGCCTCGAACGCCGGCGGGGCTGGAAGAGCGGGCTCCGCCCCGGACCTCGCGCCTCGAACGCCGGCGGGGCTGGAAGAGCGGGGCTCCGCCCCGGGCCCCGCGCCTCGAATGCCGGCGGGGCTGGATATGGCTTGGCTGGAGGTGTCAGCGGGCGGTGTGGCGGTGGGTGAGGGCTTCGTAGGAGGCGGCCAGGGCGGGGGCGGCGGTTTCGTAGGTCTGTTGCGCGACGCCGACGAAGAGGCAGTCGACGACGAGCAGTTGGCTGGTCCGGCTGGACATGGCGGCCGGGCGCAGCTGGGTCTCGCGGGCGGCGGAGGTGGCCAGTACGAGGTCGGCGTGGCGGGTGACGGGGCTGTTCGGGCGGCCGGTGAGGGCGAGGGTGGTGGCGCCGCGTTCGAAGGCGGTGCGCAGCGGTTCGATCACGTCGCCGGTGGTGCCGGAGTGGGTGATCGCGACGGCGACGTCGCCGGGGCGGAGCTGGACGGCGTTGGTGACGGCCAGGTGGGGGTCGCTGTGGGCGTGGGCGATGAGGCCGATGCGCAGCAGCTTCTGGGCGAGGTCCTGGCCGACGAGGGCGGAGGCGCCGATGCCGTAGATGTCGATGCGGCGGGCGGTGGCGAGCGCGGTGACGGCGGCGGCGAGCTGGGTGAGGTCGAGGGCGGCGGCGGTGTCGGTGAGGGTCTGTGCCTCCTCGTGGGCCAGTTTGGCGACGACGTCCGCGAGCGGGTCGTCGACGGCTATGTCGACGGTGACGGCGGGGGCGGTGCCGGATTCCTGCTGGGCGGCGAGGGCGGCGAGCGCGAGGCGCAGGTCGCGGTAGCCGGGGTAGCCGAGCAGGCGGGCGGTGCGGACCACCGTGGCCTCGCTGGTGCCGGTGTGCTCGGCGAGGGCGGAGACGGTGAGCTTGGCGCAGCCGGCCGGATCGGCGGCGACGGCGTCCGCGACGGCCTGTACGGAGCGGGTCATGGAGGGGCCGAGGCTGCGGATCCGGGCTTGGAGGGCGTGCGGCGGGGGAGCCGGGGCCGGGCCTCCGGCGGGGCTTCGGCCGGCGCTTTCGGCGGCGATCGTCGGGCTTTCGGCAGTTTCCTTCGCGTTCTGGCTCACTCCTGAAATTTATTTTCATGGCGGGGTCCGGTCAATACGCCATTGGGCCCTCGGAAAGAGGGCCTTCATCGCCGGCCGCTTCCGGGTCCACAATGGGCGCATGGACCACGCGACCCCCCTGGAACAGGCGCTGCACGTCGCCCGTGCCCTCGTTCTCGCCGATCTCGCCGCCGGTGAGGTCGCCGATGCCGATGTCGTCTCCCTCGTCGAGGACTCGGTCACGCACCGCCGCTGGTGGGTGGAGCAGTGGCCGGAGGGCGTCGACTACCTTGCCGGACTCGTCGCTCAGGACGTGAAGGACGCGCTGCTGGAGAAGTACGGACGCTGGCCGCTGTGCCCGGTGTGCAACCACGGCGAGCCGCACGCGCTGGACGTGGAGCCGGAGCTGGGACCCGACCCGCACTGGGTGTGCTCGGAGGCGGGCGTGAAGGTGGCCGCGATCGGCGGCCTGGGCCCGGTCTTCGGCCTCCGGTGAGCCGCCGGTGACCGTCTACATCGACCCGCCGACCTGGCCGGGCCACGGCCGCATGTGGTCGCACCTGGTCAGCGACGTCTCGTACGAGGAGCTGCACGCCTTCGCGGCGGGCATCGGCTGTCCGCCGCGGGCCTTCGAGCGGGACCACTACGACGTGCCCTCGTACCGGTACGCGGACGCGGTCGGCGCCGGTGCGGTGGAGATCGGCAGCAAGGAACTCGTCCGCCGCCTCACCGCGGCGGGCCTGCGCCGCCCGAAGGGCCGACCGGCGGCGTAGTGGCCTCACCGGCCCCCTGGCGTCGACTCCGGGAGCGGCCCGTTCCTCGTCGGCCTTGTTCCTCGTCGGCTCGTCCCGCGGAAGATCGTACGGTCCGCACTCGACCTGTCACGTCGACCTGTCAAGCCCCTGACCTGCGAATATCGCTCGCGCACCGGAGCCCGCGCGCCGGGCCTCCGGTGGCGGGGACGATCCCAGGACTCAAGACACGGGAGGGAAAGGACCACACCGAACCCCACCCCCTCCCGCCCATGGCGCACGCTCACTCGCTTGAGTGAAAAACACCAACTTGGCCGGCTTCGGGACGGGTTGCCTGATCTACGCTCAGCGCGACACACCACATCACCGCTGACATACGTCGGCCCCCGCCGGGACGCCAATCCCAATGCGAGGGCCTGACCACCGAGGAAGTAAGGGCTTCCCGATGGATACCCAGAACATTAGCGCGCGCCCGCACGCCCAGTCCCGTAACGGCGGGGAAAACCACCCGTCCCGGCGCACCCGTGCGCACACACGCTCCGGCGGTGTCATCCACGACAACGCCCGCCACACCACCCGCTTCACCGTGATCGGCAACCACCTGGCCCAGCACGCCGAGCTGTCGCTGCTGGCCATCGGCCTGGCCGTCCACATCCAGTCCCTTCCCGGCGGCTCCCTCATCGACATCCGGACCCTCGCCGCCCGGTTCCCCGAGGGGAAGACCCGGATCGCCGCCGCCCTGCGCGAACTGGAGGCCCACGGCTATCTGCGCCGCACCTGCGAACGCACCAGCAGCGGCCGCGTCGTCACCCGCACGGTCTCCTGCAACCAGCCGGGCCGGTCCGGCGCCACGGACGGGCCGGAGCCGAAACCGAGGCCCGAGCGCCCCGCCCGCCGGGAGGGCGAGCCGCCGCGCCGTGCCCTGCCCGCCGTACCGCAGCCCGCGTACCCCGCCCCCGACCTGCTCCGGTCCGCCTTCGAGGTCCTCGCCGGCCTCCGCCGGGGCGATCCCCGCCTCCTGCTCTCCGCCGCGGAGGTCGAACACCTCACCCCCGGAGTCGCGGCCTGGCTGGAGCGCGATCTACCCCCGAGCGCCGTACACCACGCCCTGACCGCCGACCTGCCGTCGGAGCCGCTGCACCGCCCGGCCGCCCTCCTGGCCCACCGGCTCGCCGCCCAGCTCCCGCCCGTGCCGCCGTTCCGCGCCCGGGAAGCACCTTCGGACGCCGTCAGGCACCCGCTCCACAACTGCGAGACATGCGACCGCGCCTTCCGCGGCCCGGAACCGGGCACCTGCGGCGGCTGCCGACCCAGGACCCCCTAGGAACTCGGCTTCGGGGCCGGGGTCGACGGGGCCGACGGTTCCGGGACGGTGTTGGGCTGGGCCGCCGCCGGGAGCCCCCAGACGTGCTTCGGGGTCACGATCTTGGTGACCGTGTTGGCGATGAGGGAGCTGAGGCTGCCGAACTTCCCGTCGACGTCGGAGTTCACCACGATCACCATGGTGGCGCGTGCCTGCGGGAGCCGGACGGCGATGGTCTCGTACCCGGGCAGCTCGCCGTTGTGCCCGATCCACCCGTCGAGCTCGGCGATACCGAGCCCGTAGCCCACGTCGGGGTGCCCGGTGGGCAGCATGCGCAGCCGCTGGGCCTGGGTGGCCGGCTCCAGCAGCCGGTCGCCGTCGGGCAGCTTCCCGCTGACCAGGGTCGGGACCCAGGCGTGCAGGTCGTCCATGGTGGAGATCATCGCGCCGGCCGCCCAGCCCCAGGACGGGTTCCAGGTGGAGGCGTCGACGGTCGCACCGTCCGGGGTGAAGTTCGTGTAGCCGTGCACGTACGGGGAGGCGATCTCCGCGCCGGTCGGCAGCGAGGTGGCGTCCAGGCCGGCCGGTTCGAAGACGTTCTGCTCCAGGTAGGTGTGCAGGGGCTGTCCGTCGACCTTCTCGACGAGCAGGCCGAGCAGGACGGTGTTGGTGTTGGAGTACTCCCAGCGCGCGCCCGGCGGGAAGTTCGCGGGGTGCGCGAAGGCGATGCCCAGCAGCTCCTGCGGGGTCCAGGCCCGGTGCGGATCGGCCTTGAACGTGGCCTGCCAGCGGGGGTCCTCGGTGTAGTTGAAGAGGCCGCTGCGCATGTCGGCGAGCTGCCGTACGGTGATCTTGCCGCCGCCGGGCACGCCGTCGAGGTACGTCGAGATCGGCGCGTCGAGCCGTACCTTCCCGTCGTCCACGAGCTGGAGGACGGCGGTGATGGTGAAGGTCTTGGTGACGCTGCCGATGCGGGTGTGCATGTCGGTCTTGATGGGCACGCCAGTGGCCTTGTCGGAGGTGCCGAAGGCGCGCACGTAGGGATCCTCGCCGTCGATCCACAGGCCGACGCCCACTCCGGGGATGTCGGCCTTGCGCATGGCCGCGGTGATCGCGTTGTCGAGCTGCTCGGCGGTCACGGGATCGATGTCGACCCGGCCCGGCGGGGCGGCCGCGGGGGCCTGGCCCGCACATAGCGCGGTCAGCAGCAGCGAGGCGGCTGCCAGGACGGTGGGCGTCCGGTACCGGCCCATGGAGGATCCCCTCTGACGCACGTCCCCGAGCGTTCCCCAGCTCCCCGAGCCGACCTACCCATCGTAGGAACCCGCCTCCGGGGCGGCGACCGGGACCGTTGTCGGACGTGATCAGGCGCGTGCGGGCTCCTCGGCGAGGGTCGCGGCGGCGCCGCCTCCGGTGACCACGCGGGTCGTGCGCGGCGGCGTACGGCGGTCCAGGCGCAGCGCGAGCACGGTGAGGGCGATCGCGGTGACGGTCATGGCGGCGCCCGCCCAGGCGGTGGCGGCGAAGCCCAGGTCGGCGTCGATGACGGTGCCGCCGAGCCAGGGACCACCGGTGTTGCCGAGGTTGAAGGCGGCCGTGGTGGTGGCGCCGGCCAGGGTCGGGGCGGCGCCGGCCACGTTGAACATGCGGGCGTTGAGCGCCGGGGCGGTGAAGAAGGCCGAGAAGCCGAGCAGGAAGGCGAGGGCGATCGCGGCGGCGGCGGCGCCGGCCAGCAGGGCGAGCGCGGTGAGGAAGACGGTGGAGGCGGTGATGCCCCAGATCATCACGCCGAACAGGTGCGCGTCGGCGACCCGGCCGCCGACGGTGGTGCCGGCCAGCGCGCCGATGCCGAAGAGGCCGAGGATCCACGGGACCCACTGCGAGTCCAGCCCGGCCACGTCCGTGAGCAGCGGTGACAGGTAGCTGAAGGCGCAGAAGACGCCGCCCGCGGCCAGCGCGGTGATGCCGATGGAGAGCCAGACCTGGCGGTCGCGGTAGATGCGCAGCTCGCGCCCGAGCGACGGCTTCTCGGCGGGCAGCGGGATCTTCGGGATCAGCGCCAGGATGCCGACGAGGGCGATCGCGGAGGCGGCGGCGACCGACCAGAAGGCGGAGCGCCAGCCCAGGTGCTCGCCGAGGAAGGCGCCGGCGGGGACGCCGAGCACGTTCGCGATGGACAGGCCGCCGATCATGACGGCCATCGCACGGGCCCGCTGGTCCTTGTCGACCATGGCGATGGCGACGGCCGCGCCCACGGCCCAGAAGCCGGCGCAGGCGAACGCGGAGATCACGCGGGAGGCGAAGAGGAGCTCGTACGAGGGGGCCAGCGCGCCCGCGACCTGCCCGAGGCCGAAGAGGCTGATGAGGGAGACGAGGGTGGTGCGGCGGGGGAGCCTCAGGGTGGCCACGGCCAGCAGCGGTGCGCCCACGACCATGCCGATCGCGAAGGCGGATATGAGCAGGCCCGCCTGCGGGATGGTGACGCCCATGTCCTCGGCGATGGGTGGCAGCAGCCCGGAGAGCATGAATTCACTGGTGCCGAGCGCGAACACGGACAGTCCGAGGACGTAGACGGCGACGGGCATGCGGGGGCGTGCTGCGACTGCGGGCATGACTGTCACCAACCCGTGCGAACGCGAACGAATTCCCTACGGGACGAGAGCGGCGAGCTCGGCGGCGAGGTTGGCGCGGGCCGGGGCCTCCCAGTGCGTGGCTCCGTAGGGCGTGCGGAAGAGCCGCGGCAGGTCGAGCAGCTGGCGCAGGACGGCGGCGCGGCCGGCGCGGAAGGCGTCGTCCGGGACGAAGCCGTACTCGGCGCGGACGGCGGCGACGTAGGCGGCGTAGGCGTCGGGAGCCCCGGCCAGGACGGCCAGGTCCGCGTCGCAGAGCGCCTCGCCGTCGGTGTCTCCGGGGGCGGGGTCGTGGGTGACGGTGAGCCGGACGAGGCGGGCCACCTCGGCGGTGCGGGCGGGGTCGATGCCGAGCTCGGGGAGGGCGCGCTCGGCGAGGGCGGCGCTGCGCTCCTCGTTCTCGGACCGGTCGGGGCGGTAGACGGCGTCGTGGAACCAGGCGGCGAGCCGCACGGCGGCCGGATCGGCGGCGTGCGGGGCCAGTACGTCGATCCGCGCGAGTACGTCGGCCAGGTGGGCGGTGGTGTGGTACCGGCGCTGCGGCTCCGCCCAGGCGGCCAGCAGGCGGTCGGCGTAGGGCCCGGGATCACGGTCGGCGGGGGCACCGGCGGCGGTGACGGTCGCCTGCCAGCGGGCCCGCAGGTCGGCGGTGTCCGGGTGGGTGTCGCTGCTCTGGGTGCCTGTGTCCATGGGCACATTGTGGGGTGGCGTGATTGTGCTGGTGAAGGGCGGGTGGAGGCCCGTATTCTGAATATTGGACTAGACCTATTTTCCTGCGCTTCCTGCGTTTCCGAGTTTTCCCGAGCTTGCCGAAGAAGGATGGGATCGAATGAGCAACCGTGCGCTCCTGGAGGTGATCGCCCTCGACGTGGAGGACGCGGTCGCGGCCCAGGCCGGTGGGGCGGACCGACTCGAACTGGTCACCGACATGGCCGCCGACGGGCTCACCCCGCCGCGCGAGACCTTCGCGGCGATCAGGGCGGCGGTCGACATCCCGCTGCGCGTGATGCTCCGCAGGACGGACGGGTTCGCGGCCGGCGACGTGTCCGAGCTGGTCCGGGTGGCACGGGAACTGCGGGCGGAGGGCGCGCAGGAGTTCGTCCTCGGTTTCCTGGACGCCGAGGGCGCCCCCGACCTGGCGGCGGTCGAGGCGGTCGTCGCGGAGCTGGACGGCTGCCGGTGGACCTTCCACCGGGCGATCGACCGCGCGGCGGACCGGGACCAGCTGCGCAAGGCGCTGGCCGAGCTGCCGGGGCTCGACACGTACCTGACGGCGGGCGCGGCGGCGGGCGTGGACGCCGGGCTGCCGGTGCTGCTCGCGGAAGCGGCGCGGGGTGGTGAGCCGGGGTACGGGGCCCGGATCCTGGTGGGCGGCGGGCTGACGCTCGCGCACCTGCCGGTGCTGCGCGCGGGCGGGATCGACGCCTTCCACATCGGCGGCGCGGCCCGTCCCTCCGGGTGGGACGGCCCGGTCTCGGCGGCGGCGGTGGCGGACTGGCGCACCGCCCTGTCCTGACGGGGTCCGGCTGTCACTTCGGCCGCGCCGCCGGGGGCGCCGCCCCCGGACCCCCGCGCCTCGAACTCCCCCAGCTGCCGCTGGGAGGTACCCCCTGGCGAGGGGGAAAGATTCAGCCTCGCCGGCGTTTGAGGCGCGGGGTCCGGGGCGGAGCCCCAGGAGCGGACCCGCAGGTCAGGGCAGCAGCGGCGCGGGCAGGGCGGCCGCGTGCAGCACGGAGAGGCCCGAGACGGCTCGGGTGAGGCAGACGTACAGGCGGCGCAGGCCCGTCCGTTCGTCCGGCTCGCCGTCCACGATCGCCGCGGGCTCGTCCAGGACCACGTAGTCGTACTCCAGACCCTTCGCCAGCGACGCCGGGACCAGGGTCAGCCGCGACTCGGCGGTGGTCTCCTCGCCCGGCGACAGGTACGGCAGGTCCGCCGCCAGCAGGGCCTCGGCCAGCGCCGGGATCCGCGCGTCCGCCGCGATCAGGCCGATCGAGCCCTCGTGGGCCAAGGACTCGCGGCAGGCGGCGACCACCGCCGCGATGAGGTCCGGGACCTCCGCGATCCGCAGCGAGCCCGGCGTCTCGCGGACGGAGGAGACCGGGGCCAGGCCCGGAGAGATCGACGGCAGCAGCCGGGAGGCGTAGGCGATCACCTCGCGCGGCACGCGGAAGCCCGCCGTCAGTTCCTCCAGCACCGCCTGCGGCTTGCCCAGGTGCGTCAGGGCCTCGTCCCAGCTGCGCGTGGCCCACGGCGTGGTGCCCTGCGCGAGGTCGCCGAGGACCGTCGCCGAGCCCGTGGTGCAGCGCCGGCCCACCGCCCGGTACTGCATCGGCGACAGGTCCTGCGCCTCGTCGAGGACCACATGGCCCAGCGAATGCGTCCGTTCCACCAGGTCGGTCGCCTCGTCGATCAGGACCAGGTCCGCCGCCGACCACTTCGCCGACTTCACGCTGCGGAACGGCTTCGACCACAGCAGGAGCTTCTGCTCGTCCTCGGTGAGCACGTCCGCCGCGTGCAGCGCGAGGAACTCGGGGTCGGACAGCAGGCGCAGGACCAGCTTCGCCGGTTCGACGGCCGGCCAGATCTCCTTGACCGCCGCCTTGACCGCCGCGTTGCGGGCCACCGCGTCCTGCACCCGGTCGTCCGGGGCCTCGCCCGCCTGCTCCATCCGTACGAGCACCGCGTGCGCGATGCGCTGCGGCAGGGCCTCGCGGGCCGCGCCGTAGCGGATGTCGCGCTTCTGCAGTTCCTCGACCATCTCCTCCAGCTCGTACGCGGGCACCCGCCAGCGGCGCGAGCCGCGGACCACCATCAGCGGCTCGGTGGGGCGGGTGACGTGCGAGCGGACGGCGCGGCCCAGTACCTCCGCCATCCGGGCGTCGCCCTTGACCACGGCGGTTTCGGCGACGTCCGTGCCGCGTACCTCCAGGCCGGGGCGGGCGACCAGGTCGTCGACGGTGGCCTGCTTGACCTCCAGCTCGCCCAGGGCCGGCAGGACCTGCTCGATGTAGTGGAGGAAGGAACGGTTCGGCCCGATGACGAGCGTGCCCGTGCGGGCGAGGCGGTCGCGGTGCGCGTAGAGGAGGTACGCGACGCGGTGCAGGCCGACGGCGGTCTTGCCGGTGCCGGGGCCGCCCTGCACGCAGACGGAGCCGGACAGGCCGGAGCGGACGATCTCGTCCTGCTCGGGCTGGATCGTCGCGACGATGTCGCGCATCGGGCCGACGCGCGGGCGCTCGATCTCCTGCTGGAGGAGCTTGCTGACCGCGGTCGCCTCGGCCGGGTCGGAGAGGTGCTCGTCCTCGTACGCCGTCAGCTCACCGCCGGTGTACCCGAAGCGGCGGCGCAGGGAGATGTCCTGCGGGTCGGTCTTGGAGGCCCGGTAGAACGGCTGGGAGACGGGGGCGCGCCAGTCGATGACCATCGGGTCGCCGTCGGCGTCGTGGACGTGACGGCGGCCGATGTAGAACTGCTCGCCCTCCGCGCCCTCGGCGAGCTCCGCGCCGGGTGCGTGGAGGTAGTTGAGGCGCCCGAAGAAGAGCGGGGTGTGGGCGAGGTCGGCGAGGGCTTTGATGCGGTCGTCGATCTGGGCCTGGAGGACGATCGCGTTGACCCAGTTCGCGGTGACGTCGCGGATGTCGAGGGCCTCGACGTCCTCGCGCATGGCGCGCAGCGCGGAACGCGAGGCGGTGAGGTGGGCCCGTTCGCGGCCCAGCGGGTCGGTGGGCGCGCCCGGGTTCGCGGTGGGGTTCGCGCTCGGGTTCGCGCTCGGGTCGTCGTGCGTGGTCTCGGGGGCGTGCGCGGGCACGGAACTGCCTCCAGCTGCTGGATGCGGAACAGATGGCCCGCCGGTTTCCGGCCGGAGGGCGGCTCTCCCCGATGAGGCGGCGGGAGGCGGCAAGAGCGGAGATTCTAGCCACCGGGGCGGTGCGGCGCGAACGAATAAACGGGGGCGGGGCCAGGGGATCAGGGGACCTGGAGCGAGTCGAGGAGCTGCTTGTGCTTGGCGTTCAGGTCCTTCTCGTTCTCCTCGGGACCGTAGGTCAGGGCCATGACGAGGTGGTCGTCGTCGGAGATGAAGCGGATGGAGCCGACCGTCGACCCGTCGCCGTCCTCGCCGGTGAGGGTCGCGTCGAGGGCCGGGTGGCCGTCCACGGTCGTCTTGCGGACGTTTTCGCTGGTCAGCGTCCCGTTGCCCATCAGGGCGTACGCGTCCACGAAGCCCTTGAGGGCGTCCTCCAGCGGAAGGCGGTCGCCCGGCATGTCGTAGACGGCGAAGCCGGTGGCTCCGTCCGGGGTCTCCACCCCGTACACGCGGGCGGCGACGGCTTTGCCGTCCATGGGGATGGAGCCGGAGCGGACCTGCGCCTTTCCGGGGAGTTCGGCCGAGATGCCGCTGGGGGGATCGGTGGTCTTCACCGCCTCCTGGGAGGGTTGCGTGGGCGGCGGGGTGGGCGTGGGCGCGGCAGCGGCAGCGGCGGTGGCGGTGGCAGTGGCAGTGGCGGTGACGGCGCCGGCGGCCGCGGCGGATGCCGGGGCGGCGAACGCGGCGGTGGACGGCAGCAGCCCGGCTGTGACCAGGGCTGTCGATGCGGAGAGCAGCGCGAGGCGCTGGGTCCGGGAACGGTGGGTCATGCGGATCACTCCCATGGCGTGGTCGCCGGCACCGCGGACCTTCCCAGGGTCCGTCCCGGCCGGCATCGCTGCATCCGGACGGGTGTCGTACCGGGCGTCGTACCGGGGAGTGTCAGACCTCGGTATCCCCCCTAGGGGTGCGCATGCGACGGGAGGAGGACCCGGGGGGCCGTGAGGTTCCCTCCCGGGAGCGATGTGCGGGACGGCGCGAAAACGCACCATGGATCCATGAGCCCCGCAACCTTCACCTCGATCCAGGGCAGCCGTCCTAGCGGCGCCGACTCCGACTCCCTTCCGCGCAACGGCCTCGGCGGCATGCTGCGCGCCGTCAAGATCTTCGCGGCGACCGCCGTGAGCGTCGTCGTGCTCGGTGAATACGCCGAGGACGCGGGCGTCATACGCCACTGACCTCGGGCCCCGCGCAGCACATCCACTGATCCACTAGGGTCACGCGGGTGACTCGGAGTCTCGTTCCCGGCCGCTCGCCGTCGTCTCTCGTCGGTGTGCTGCTGACCGGTTCGCTGCTGCTGCTCGGCGTGCTCTGCATCGCCCTGCGCATTCCGGTGGCCGATGCCCTCGTCCAGGGTTTCTCGGACGCCGAGTGGGGGCCGTCCGCCACGTATCCGCCGTTCGCGGCGATCCTGTTCACGCCCGCCGCGTGGCTGCCGAGCGGCGCGCTGAAGGCCGTCCTCGTCCTCGGCAACGCCGGTCTGCTCGCGCTGCTGATCACCCTGTCCTGCCGCCTCGCGGGGCTGAGGTCCCGGCCCGGTCCGGTACTGGCCGCCACCATCGCCGGGCTGTGGCTGCAGCCGCTGTTCCAGGCGCCGCTCGCCGGGCTGATCAACCTGGCACTGGCCTGCCTGGTCCTGTGGGACCTCGGCCGGCCCGGGTCCGCGCTCGGCAAGGGCTTCGCGCTGGGCGTCGCCGCCGGGATCACCCTCGCCCCGGCGGCCATCGCCGCGTACCTCCTGCTGACCCGCCGCGTCCGGGCGGGGCTCACCGCGCTGGCGGCCTCGGCCGGGACCGCGCTGCTGGGGCTGCTGGTCCTGCCGGAGGCCTCCGCCGAGTTCTGGACGCGGCACCTGGCCGACGCGGCCCGGGCCCTGGTGCTGGACTGGCCGCCGCTGTGGGTCTGGTGCGCGCCCTTACTGGCCGCCCTGACCGCCCGCGCGTGCCGGGGTCAGTCGCCGGCCAGCAGCTCGTCGGCGTCCATGATCCGGTAGGCGTACCCCTGCTCGGCGAGGAACCGCTGGCGGTGCGCCGCGAAGTCCTGGTCGATCGTGTCGCGCGCGACGACCGAGTAGAACCGCGCCTCGTGGCCGTCCGCCTTCGGCCGCAGCACGCGGCCCAGGCGCTGGGCCTCCTCCTGGCGGGAGCCGAAGGTGCCCGACACCTGGATGGCGACGGTGGCCTCCGGCAGGTCGATGGAGAAGTTCGCGACCTTAGAGACGACCAGCACGCTGAGCTCGCCCTCGCGGAAGGCGTTGAAGAGCTTCTCGCGCTGCGCGTTGGAGGTCTCGCCCTTGATGACGGGGGCGTCCAGGTGCTCGCCCAGCTCGTCGAGCTGGTCGATGTACTGCCCGATGACCAGGGTCTGCTCACCGCGGTGCTTGGCCACCAGCGCCTCGGTGACCTTGCGCTTCGTCGCCGTCGTCGCGCAGAAGCGGTACTTCTCCTCCGTCTCGGCGGTCGCGTAGGCGAGCCGCTCCGACTCCGTCAGATTGACCCGGACCTCCACGCAGTCGGCGGGCGCGATGTAGCCCTGCGCCTCGATCTCCTTCCACGGGGCGTCGAACCGCTTCGGCCCGATGAGGGAGAAGACGTCCGACTCCCGCCCGTCCTCGCGCACCAGCGTCGCGGTCAGTCCGAGCCGGCGCCGCGCCTGCAGATCGGCGGTGAACTTGAAGACCGGCGCGGGCAGCAGGTGCACCTCGTCGTAGACGATCAGGCCCCAGTCCCGGGAGTCGAAGAGTTCCAGGTGCGGGTAGACGCCCTTCCGCTTCGTCGTCAGGACCTGGTAGGTGGCGATCGTGACGGGCCGGATTTCCTTGCGGGTGCCGGAGTACTCGCCGATCTCGTCCTCGGTCAGCGAGGTCCGCTTGACCAGCTCGTGCTTCCACTGGCGGGCCGAGACGGTGTTCGTCACCAGGATCAGCGTCGTCGCCTTGGCCATCGCCATGGCTCCGGCGCCGACCAGCGTCTTGCCGGCGCCGCAGGGCAGGACGACCACGCCGGAGCCGCCGTGCCAGAAGCCCTCGACGGCCTGCTGCTGGTACGGGCGCAGCGCCCAGCCGTTCTCGGCCAGGTCGATCGGGTGCGCCTCGCCGTCGACGTAACCGGCGAGGTCCTCGGCGGGCCAGCCCAGCTTGAGCAGGGTCTGCTTGATCTGCCCGCGCTCGGAGGGGTGCACGGCCACGGTGTCGGCGTCGAGCCGCGCGCCGACGAGCGGGGCGACCTTCTTGGAGCGCAGGATCTCCTCCAGCACCGGCCGGTCGGTGCTGGTCAGCACCAGTCCGTGCACGGGGTGCTTGGAGAGGGTCAGGCGGCCGTAGCGGGCCATGGTCTCGGCGACGTCGACGAGCAGGGCGTGCGGGACGGGATAGCGGGAGTACTCGACGAGCGCGTCGACGACCTGCTCGGCGTCGTGGCCGGCGGCGCGGGCGTTCCACAGGCCGAGCGGGGTGATCCGGTAGGTGTGGATGTGCTCGGGGGCCCGCTCCAGCTCGGCGAAGGGGGCGATGGCACGCCGGGCGGCTCCGGCGAGCTCGTGGTCGACTTCGAGAAGGAGGGTCTTGTCGCTCTGGACGATGAGTGGACCATTCACGCGCGGCGCCCCGTTTCATTCAGGTCAAACCTCCAGTGTGCCGTACGGCGCGGAGGCTGGGAACACGCCGCTTCGGCGGACGCCCGGCGGGCCGCCGCGCGTCCCGCCGGCCGGGCGGCGGGAGGGTCAGCGGCCCATGCCGTCCAGCAGCAGGGCGAGGCCGCCGTGGAACTCGCGGTCCGGGGTGAGGGAGCGGGCGCCGAGCGCGGCCTCGGTCATGTACGGGAACTCCTCCGCCGGGAGCTCGGCGATCGCGGCGGTGCCCGCGCCGGAGAGGGCGCCGAGGTGTTCCTGCTGGACCGCGCCGATCGCGTAGGCGAGCAGAGCCCGCAGGGCGATGATCCGCTCCTCGGGCCCGAGGCCCGCCTCGTGGAGCACGCCGAGGACGGTCTCCCCCCAGCGCATCACGCCCAGGGACCGGTGCCGGTGGCTCATGGTGAGCGGCAGCACGGCGGGGTGCGCGCCGACGGTGTCCCGCATCCGGTCGACGAGGAGCGTGACGCGGGCGCGCCAGGGCCCGGCGGTCAGGGGCGGCGGGGTGCTGTCGACGGCGCCGAGGACGAGTTCGACGACGAGGGCTTCCAGTTCCCCTCGGTCCTCGACGTAGCGGTACAGGGCCATGGTGCTGATGCCGAGTTCGACGGCGACGGCACGCATGGACAGTCCGGGCAGACCCGCGCGGTCGATCACGGCGAGGGCCGCGGCGGCCAGTTGGTCCGGGGTGAGTGAGCGGGGGCGCGGCATGGTGATTGACAGCGTACGACATACGCTTACGCTGTAGGTGTACGACATACGCTTACGAAGGAGACCTCAGTGCGGCTCGACATCGGTTCCATCGTCCGTACCCGCACCCTCACCGCCGTCGCGGACGGCGCGTCCGTGGCCGTCCCGGACCCCGAACACCTCGTGCACCTGCAGTTCCGCCGGTTCGCAGGCTGCCCCATCTGCCATCTGCACCTGCGCTCGATCGTGCGGCGGCACGCCGAGATAGAAGCCGCCGGGATCCGGGAGGTCGTCGTCTTCCACTCCGGCGCCGACGAACTGCGCGAGCACGTCGCCGACCTGCCCTTCGCCGTCGTCGCGGACCCGCGCAAGCGGCTGTACGCGGAGTTCGGCGTCGAGTCGTCCTACCGCGCCCTGCTCGCCGCGCGCGCCTGGCGGGCGATCGCCGTCGGCACCCTCGACATCCTGCGCGGCCGGGCCAAGCCGCCCACGCTCGTCCAGGACGGCGGGCGCCTGGGCCTGCCGGCGGACTTCCTGATCGCACCGGACGGACGCGTCATGGCCGCCGGATACGGGGTGCACGCGGACGACCAGTGGCCGGTGGAAAAGCTCCTGACCCTGGCGGCGGAGGCACGTACCGTCCAGGCATGAACCATGATCGGCAGCCCTTCGTGCCCGCCGACTTCGCGTCCCGCGTCAGCCGCGCCGCCGCCACCGGCGACGCTTCGGTTCGACCGACCCGGACTCCGGGACGGCGGCGATGGTGGCGGTGACCGTGACGACGGGGGCGAGGTCGCGCCGCTCCGGGGCCACGGCGAGCAGGGCGGCGCGGATGCGGTCGAAGGTCGCGATCGGGTGCGGGCCCTCGCCCGGCAGTGCCACCCCGACGCAGACCAGCTTGAAGCTGTTCCCGCCCAGACCGGCGCCGATGAACACCGGTGCGCCGACACATCCCCGCGGCAGGGTTCCGAGCCGGCGGACGCCGTCCTCGTCGGTGCGCACGATCTCCCCGACCACCACGGCCTGCCCCCGCGGGCCGTTCACGTCGTCGTCGACGTGGCCCAGCAGGTAGGCGGGGACCGGCGTCCCGTCGAGGGCGGCGATGTCCTCCTCCGTCGCCGCGACACCGTCGGTGACCTCGTCCCGCGTAACGGACCGCCGGGTGCGGCTCCTTGCCGCGGTCGTGTTCGGTCGGTCTACGGCCGAACGGGTAGACGCCGGCGGCCGATGCGGCGGGCGGCGACGTCGCGCACGGGTCGTCACCCACGCGCCGCCTAGGGTGGCACGCGCCCACAGGCGCCCACAGGCGACGTCGGAACGGACCCTCATGACGCAAGCAAGCTGGGACCGCACGCTCTTCAGCACCTCCTCGGCTCCCGCCATCACCGTCACCCACGACGCCGGCCTGCTCCTGCTCCGGCTCGTCGTCGGCCTGAGCATGGCCGGGCACGGCGCGATGAAGCTCTTCGGCTGGTTCGGCGGCCCGGGCCTCACCGCGACCGGCAAGGGCTTCACCATGGCCGGCTACCCCGCCGGGGACGCCATGGCCGTCATCGCCGGGCTCGCCGAGACCCTGGGCGGCCTCGGCCTCGCCCTCGGTCTGCTCACCCCGCTCGCCGGAGCGGCCCTGACCGGCACCTTCATCAACGTCCTCGACGTCCGCGGCCTGAGCGCCTACTTCCCGCCCAAGGGCGTGGAACTCGAAGTGGTGCTCTTCGCCGCGATCGTCGCCCTCACCCTCACCGGGCCGGGCCGCTTCGCCGTCGACCACTACCTTCCGGTGCTGCGCGAGAACCGGCCCCGCTACGCCCTGCTCGGCCTGCTGCTGGGCGTCGTCGCCGGATTCGTCGTCCTGATCATCCGGGACTGAACCGACGCACGCAGACGGCCAAGACCGCCCTAAGCCCCCAGGTGGGGCAAGGGCCCGGCCGGGTACGGGGTCTCCGTGGGCAGCAGGGCCCGCGCGCCCGCCTCGTCCCCGGCCCCGAGCAGCCGGCGGATCTCCCGGGCCGTCCCGGTCACATCCCGGATCGCGACCGTCCACTCGTCGGCGTACGCCCGCGAGGCCGGACCGGACAGGCCCAGCTGGAGCGAGCGGTACGGCAGCGGATTCAGCCGCAGGTCCCGCTCCGGGTCCCACTGGACCCGGGCCGGCGCCGAGCGCAGCGCCTCCTGCCAGGCCGCCCGATCCGCGTGCACGTCCGGCACGTAGTGGGACAGGCAGGCCTCGCGCAGCGCCCGGTCGAAGCCCTCCCGGGTGATCTCGACCGCCAGCACCGTCTCCTGGTCGACCTTGGTCCCCCAGCCGCAGCGGTACATCATCCACAGGAACGACGGCTTGATCCATGTCATCCGCTCGCGCTTCCACGCGGGCGGGAAGCGGCCGTCGCGGGCGGCCGGCACCCCGAGCGCGGGGGAGTAGGCCTGGTAGACCGTGATCGTGGTGTCGGTGTGCGCCGCGCGGATCTGACGGTTCGGGACGTGGTCGTCGGACATGGGCTCAGGATGACGGCCCTTCACCCTGCTGACCATCGGTTTTCGGTGCGGCCGCGGAGGCGGGCGCGGGCCGGGAGCCCCCGCTCCTACACCTGGTCGTCCGCCAACTCCGCCACACCGGTGATCCGGTGCAGCGCGTACGTCCGTACCTCGTCCGCCGTGTGGTCGTACCCGGTGACGAAGCCGCCCTCCACCCGGACCGGCGCGATGACCCGTTGGCTCGCCGCGCCCTCCGCGTTCACGTAGCCGATCCACACCGCCGACCCGGTCAGCGCGGCCGCCTGTACCGTCGCCAGGGTCTCCGCCGCGCTCGTGCGCGGCAGTTCGCCCGGCACGGCGGACGCCGAGGCCGCCGCCGGCTCCTTGCGCACCGCCGTCGCCGCCACGTCGCCCGCGCGGATCGCCCGTACGGCCGCCGCCAGCAACGTCGCGTCCGGCACCGGCGGGCCCTCCGGCACCGGTACGGGCGCCGAGCGGGCCGGCGTGCGGTGGGCGTCGGCCCGCGCCACCAGCACGTCGCCGGTACGGGACTCCGCGGCCGGCGCGTAACCCATCGCCCGCAGCCCCTCCAGCAGCACGGTCGGATCCGCCTGCGCCGCCAGCACCGTCGGCGCGAGCCGGCGCAGCCCCAGCCCGGCCGAGCGCTTGTCGGCCAGGATCTCGCCCAGCATCGCGTCGTCGTCGCAGCGCACGTACGAGGAGGCCGCGCCGACCCGCAGGTGCCCGTGCCGGCGGGCCACGTCGTCGATCAGGTAGGCCAGCGGCTGCGGCACCGGGGTGCGGCTGTGCTCCTTGAGGAAGGCGTGCAGGTCGGCGGCGGCGTGGCCGGCGTCCAGGGCCCGGCGCACCGAGCCGGGCGTGAACCGGTACACCGTCGCCCCACCCTTCGACTCCACGTCCGCGAGCACGGCCAGGGTGTCGCCCAGCGGGCGGCGCAGCGGGCCCGGGGCCACCGCCGTCAGGTCGGCCTGCAGCAGTACGTGGTCCACCGGCTCCGGCAGCAGCGGCGCCAGCAACGGCGCCGGGTCTCGGTGCTCCAGCAGGGCCCGGCCGGGCCCGGACAGGGCGCCCCGGCCGGTCACGCCGAGGACCTCGGCCTCGGCCAGCGTCCAGCGCGCGAGCCGGCCCCGCAGATCGCTCGCCCCCCGTACGGGACGCTCCCAGGCGAGCCGCGCCAACAGCGTCTCCGGATCGGGCGCACCGCCCTCGGGCAGGTCACCGAGGAGTTCCAGCACCCGCCGGCGCACCTCGGGGGCGGCGGAGCGGTCGAGTTCGGGGCCGAGCGCGGACAGCGTGCGCCCCTTGGGGTCCTGCTCGCCGACCAGCGGGGCCGTGCGGGTGGCCGGCAGCCAGGCCGCCGCGAGGTGCGACCAGCGCTCGGCGGGCGGCAGTTCGACCCAGTCGTCGAAGGCGGGGGTGGGCGCGTACCGCTCGTCCGCCTCCCCGTCGCCGGCCAGCAGCCCGGCCGCGTAGGCCAGTTCGGCCCAGAAGGCCGCCTGCGGCTCGGTCGTGTCCAGCAGGGCCGCGGCCCGCTTCAGGTCCCGTACGGAGAGACCGCCCGCCCGCAGCACCGGCGGACCGGCGTGCTCCCAGGACTTCACCAGCTCCTCGACGGTGGCCAGCGCGGCCAGCGCCTGCCCGGCGGCGTTCGCGTCCACAAGCTGTGGACGGTGCTCGCGGTGCGCGGGCACCGGCGGCGCCACCGGCGCGGTGTCCCGGTGCGCGAGTCCGCCGCGCAGGTGCAGTGCCACCTCGCGGGGCAGCACCACGGTCCGGGCCGTCGCGGGCAGCAGCAGCCCCCGGTCGCGCAGCCAGCGCACCGGCGGTGTCGGGTTCGGGGTCACCTCCCCGTACGGCGGCCCCCACACGAGCCGCCCCAGCACCTGGTGCGCCTCCGCCGGAGCCTCGTCCAGCAGCGCCGACATCCGCTCCGGGTCGGTGAACAGCCCGGTCAGCGCCGTCACCGCGGACACCGGGTCATGGGTGGCGGGCAGCCCGACGGCCGCCACGATCTCCTGCACCCGGGTCGGCGACATCCCGGCCGTGGCCTCGGCGACGGTCGGACCCAGCCCGGTCGGGGAAGGGCGGGAGGCCGAGGGGGCGAGCAGCTCGCGCGCCGTGCGGACCAGCCGCAGCCGGTCCTCGTCGCCCCACACCAGGGCCTGGTCGCGCAGGGTGGCCACGGCGTCGGGGAGCGCGGCGCGGGCCCGTTCGTCCTCGCCGCCCGTCAGCAGCCCCTCCAGCACCGCGTACGGGCACGGGTCCGGGCCCACCGCGAGCGCCTCGGCGGTCTGCAGGGCGAACCGGTCCAGCCGGTCCAGGGCCCGCACCACCGACGCCCGGGTCCCCGCCCGGGTGGCCAGCTGCGTCACATCGCCGGGCACCGGGCCCAGCAGGTCCGGGCGGGCGCGCAACAGGGCCGCGAGCGCCGCGTCGTCACGGGCGCGCAGCGCCTCGGCGAGTGAGCGCGGGGAGCTTCCCGCCGGGCTCCCGCCGGCGGATCCCGCCGCAGTGCTTGCCTCGGGCACAGTCGCCTCCTGGTCGCGTCGGCCGGTCAGTCGGCCGGTCCCCATCCGGTCAACGGTATCCGCTGCGCCCGCAGCAGCTCCACGGGCGCACGCGCTACCTTCGGGACAGGCGGTAAGGGAGGAGCCTGGGCGTGGGGATCGAAAGCGACCATCTGGTCTACGAATATCTGAGCCGCGTCGGGGACTTGGCGCAACAGCGGCAGCTGTCCTCCGGCGACCGGATGCGGCTGGTGTCGGGGCTGCGGGACGAGATCGACCGTCGGCGCGCCAAGTACGACCCGGACACTCCGGCCGCCGTACGCCGCATCCTGGAGCGGATCGGCACGCCCGAGGAGGTCCTGGACACCCTCGGCACCCTCGGCACCCGCGGCACTTCCGGTTCCGCCGGCTCCCGACAGGGCGCGGCCCCCGCCTCCTCGGCCCCCGCCGGGCCCGGCCTGTCGGTCCCCGTCCAGCGGGGCCCGGGCCGCCTGCGCGGCCGGAACGCGCCCCCGGTGCCCGCGGCTGAACCGGAGAACGTGCCGCCGCACCTGGCCGGGATGGACGAGCTCGGCCCCTCCGGCGGGGCCGAACCCGACTGGTGGCGGATGAGCCCGGGGACGCACGGGGGCCCGCAGGTCGAGGGCTTCGCGGGCGGCATCGAGATCCCGGACCTGTTCAAGGAAGGCCCGGAGGAGGAGTCGGCGGAGGCCGGCAAGGGCGGGTCGGCTCCGCCCGCGCAGGACGAGAACGGCGCGCGGAGCCTCGTACGGTTCCTGCGCGAACGGCGGCGCGCGAAGAAGGAGGCGGCCGCCGCTCCCGGAGCGGAGGCCGCCGTGGCCGCGGCCGGCCGGCCGCGCCCGAACGCCTTCCTGCTGCTGGCCGCGGCCGTGCTCGTGGTCGGCGTGGTCACCGGCTACTGGCTGCTGCTCGTGGTGGGCTGGCTCCTTCCGTACGCCTCGCGCGTGCTGGGGCCCGCCGAGCGGAAATGGGCGGTCTTCGGCCCGCCCGGCGCCGTGCTCGCCGGGGCGGTGCTGTGGGTGTGGGGCCGGATGAACGGCAAGTGGGGCGAGACCCTGGCCGACGACCAGCTGAGCGGGGCGCTGCACGGGATGTGGCCGTGGGTGCTGCGGGGCGCCGCGCTGGCGTCCGCGCTGTACCTGGTGTGGCGGGCGCGGCGGCGGTAGCCCGAGGGTGCGGCGCCGCTGCCGGGGCCCGCACCGGCCCCCGCGCCTCGATCGCCGGCGGGGCCGGATCCGGTCGGTCAACCGCCCTGGATCGTGCGCTGCATCTTCTCCATCGGGTTGGCGTCGGCCGCCTTGACCAGGTCGAGGAAGGCGGGGGACCGGGCGAGCTCCAGGAGCGCAGGACGACCATGGCGCGGGCCCGCGGCGGCAGTTCGGCCAGCGCGGCGAGCAGGGTGACGCGCAGCTCGGCGTGCTCGGGCAGGGGAGCCGGGGCGGCGTGCCGGTGGGCGAGGAGGTCGCGCAGCCGCCGTCGTCGCTCGGCGAGGAAGGTGCGGGTCAGCACGGTTCTGGCGTACGCGTCGGGATGCTCGGCGGCGGACACCCGCCGCCAGTGCTGGAACAGCTTCGCGAGCGTCGTCTGCGTCAGATCGCGTGCGCCGTCGGCGTTCCCGCACAGCAGGTACGCGGTCCGGTACAGCTTGCGCTGACCGGCCCGGGCAAAGGCCTCGAAATCGTGCTCGGTGCCTGGTGGCATCCGCCCTCCCCTTCGCATCGTGTCTCTCATCCCGGTCCTGAGCGCTGTCGCACGGAAAAGGTTGAACACGGATGCGAAGTTTTTCACCGGGCAGGGCCGAGCCCTCGGCGTGCGTTTCCCCGCGGTAGGCCCGCCGTAGGCCCGCGGTCGGCCTCCCGTGCGGCCGCCTCGGCACAATGGAAGGTATGAACCTCACCGTCGGCTTCGACCTCGACATGACCCTCATCGACTCGCGCCCGGGAATCAAGGCCGCCTACCAGGCCCTCTCCGCCGAGACAGGAACCTTCATCGATGCCGACGAGGCGGTCACCCGGCTGGGCCCGCCGCTGGAGGAGGAGCTCGCGCACTGGTTCCCGGAGGCCGAGATCCCGGCCATGGCCGACCGCTACCGGGAGATCTACCCCACGTACGCCATCGGGCCGACCCCGGCGATGCCCGGCGCCCGTGAGGCGATCGAGGCCGTCCAGGCACTGGGCGGCCGCGCGATCGTGGTCACGGCCAAGCACGAGCCCAACGCCCGCCTGCACCTGTCGCACCTCGGCATCGAGGCCGACGCGGTCGTCGGCTGGCTCTGGGCGGAGGCCAAGGCCGGTGCGCTGCGCGAGTACGGGGCGCAGGTCTACGTCGGCGACCACGTCGGCGACGTACGCGGCGCCCGCACGGCCGGCGCGCTGTCCGTGGTGGTGCCCACCGGGCCGTGCCCCGAGGAGGAACTGCGCGAGGCGGGCGCGGACGTGGTCCTGCCCGACCTCACCGCACTGCCGCAGTGGCTCGCCCAGTACGTGGCCGCGCAGCCCGTCTAGCCACCGCCCGGCCCCGTCCCGTCCCGGGCGGAGGCTACGCCTGCGAGGCCCGGGCCGCGCGGCGCTGCGCCGCGGCCGAGCGGAGCACGCCCGCCGCGGAGATGGCGAAGCCCACGCCCATGAGCATGCACACCGCCCACGCGTACGGCGGGAACGGGTCGACGTCGAGGAAGAGCGGAGCCATGGTCGCCAGCGTGGCCACGGCCCCGGCGATGAACACGATGCCGCCGGCCTTGACGAGCCCGTCGCCCGGCCGCGCTTCGTCGGAATGAGGAGTAACAGTCACCTCACCAGGGTAGTTGCCTGGCCGAAGGCAGCCGACGGCGAAGGACCGGGGAACGTCTTGTCACCCGGCCCCTGACCATTAGCCTTGAGGTGGCGGGTCACACATGGCCCGCTGCGCTGTTGTCCGGAGCCGTTCACGGCCCTTCGGACCCCGACGAGCACAAGGACAGAGGACGGACGTGCCTACCGGCAAGGTCAAGTGGTTCAACAGTGAGAAGGGCTTCGGCTTTCTCTCCCGTGACGACGGCGGCGACGTCTTCGTCCACTCGTCGGTGCTCCCTGCCGGGGTGGACGCTCTCAAGCCCGGCCAGCGCGTCGAGTTCGGTGTCGTCGCGGGCCAGCGCGGTGACCAGGCACTTTCTGTGACGGTACTCGACCCGGCACCCTCCGTCGCGGCGGCGCAGCGGCGCAAGCCCGACGAGCTCGCCTCGATCGTGCAGGACCTCACGACCCTGCTGGAGAACATCACTCCGATGCTGGAGCGCGGCCGCTACCCCGACAAGGTGCACGGCACGAAGATCGCCGGACTGCTGCGCGCGGTGGCCGACCAGCTCGACGTCTGAGCCCCACCGGCACGCGTACGGCCGCGCCCCGCCACTCGAAAGAGCGGCGGGGCGCGGCCGTACGTACGGGGCGATCAGCCCTGCGGGAAGTCCAGCGAGCCGGGCGCGATGGCCGGTACCAGCCCCTCGGCCGCCGCCCGGGTGAGCAGTCCGCGCACCGCCGCGTAGCCGGAGTCACCGAGGTCGGCGGTGAACTCGTTGACGTAGAGACCGATGTGCTGGTCGGCGACGGCCGGGTCCAGCTCCTGGGCGTGCGCGCGGACGTACGGGCGGGAGGCCTCCGGGTCGTCCCAGGCCATCCGGACCGACGTACGGGCCGACTCGGCCAGCGCGCGCAGCCGCTCCGCGCCCAGCGAGCGCCGGGCGATGATCGCGCCGAGCGGGATCGGCAGGCCGGTCGTGGACTCCCAGTGCTCACCCATGTCGGCCAGGCAGTGCAGCCCGTAGTCCTGATAGGTGAACCGGGCCTCGTGGATCACCAGCCCGGCGTCCACCCGGCCGTCGCGGACCGCCGGCATGATCTCGTGGAACGGCAGGACGACGACCTTGCCGACCCCCTCCGGCAGCACGTCCGCCGCCCACAGCCGGAACAGCAGGTAGGCGGTGGAGCGTTCGCTCGGCACGGCCACCGTCCGCCCGGTCAGGTCCAGCCCCGGCTCACGGGTCAGCACCAGTGGACCGCAGCCGCGCCCCAGCGCACCGCCGCACGGCAGCAGCGCGTACTCCTCCAGCACCCACGGCAGCACCGCGTACGACACCTTCAGCACGTCCAGCTCGCCGCGCTCGGCCATGCCGTTGGTGAGGTCGATGTCCGCGAAGGTGACGTCGAGGGCGGGCGCGCCCGGGACCCGGCCGTGCGCCCACGCGTCGAAGACGAACGTGTCGTTCGGGCAGGGCGAATAGGCGATCTTCAGCGGTTCACCGGTGGTCGTGCTCATGGCGTTCTCCCCAGTTCGCGAGTACGGGCCCCAGCACACGGAAGCCGTCGGCGAGCGCGGTGAGCGCGTCCCCGATCCGCCAGGCGGCACGGTCACGAGGGCCCACGACGTTGGACACGGCGCGGATCTCCAGTACGGGCAGCCCGTGCGCGGCGGCCGCCTCCGCGACCCCGAAACCCTCCATGGCCTCGGCCCCGGCCATCGGGTGCCGGGCGGCCAGCGCGGCGGCCCGGGCGGCGGTCCCGGTCACGGTGGAGACGGTCAGCACGGGCGCGAGCAGCGCCCCGGTCGCCTCGGCGGCGCGGGCGGCGAGCTCGGCGGGCGGCAGATGCACGCTGTGCCCGAAGCCGAGTTCCGTCACGTCGAGGAAGCCGTCGGGGGTCTCGGCCCCCAGGTCGGCGGCGACGATCGCGTCGGCGACCACGAGGGAACCGAGCGGGGCGGCGGGCGCGAACCCGCCGCCGATGCCGGCGGAGACGACGAGCGAGTAGTCGGCGAGGGCCAGGGCGGTGGCGGTCCCGGCGGCGGCCCAGGTCAGGGCGGTGCCGTGGTCGGTGGGGCCGGAGTGGGGCGCGGCGGGTGCGTGCGGGTCGGCGGGGCCGCGGA